>JAZNGS010000094.1:0-6095 GCA_045576555.1 Clostridia bacterium
ACAATAAAATCAGTATGTTCATCAAGCTGGATAGTCAGAATTTTTGGCGGACTTTTTAACAAATACGCAATCAACACTCAGGAAAAACCGATACATAAGATTGGGAATTTAAAGATAGCTTTAGCGATTTTGTTTGTTGTCGGAATAGTTGGGGGTATGGTTTCTTTTGTAAAATTCCTGCTGGCAATTTGCGCGGTTGTTGCAGTTTTATTGATACTTAACAACACAAATTTCGGTATTTTCTTGACGATAATTTTGGCACCGATTATGCCGACAATGGTTTGTGCCGGATTAGTTCTTTTGACAACTGCATCATATTATATTGGATTGTTACTTGGTCGCCAGAATTGCTATAAGGTAACTCAATCAGGAGTTTTTGTAATTGGTTTTTTGGCAGTTGCATTTTTTTCTTCGGTAACGAGCTTTAATATTTCAAAGAGTGTGCAGTCATTTGCACTATATTTTGTGTTTGCACTTTCATACTTCTTGATTGTAAATAACATAAGGACGAAAAATCAGTGGTACAATCTCGTGGTTGCATATGTCATTGCAGGATTATTGGTTGCGCTCTACGGAGTTTACCAAAACTATTTTATTACCGTTACAGACACAAGCTGGATTGACGAGGATATGTTTACTGAAATAAAAACAAGAGTATATTCAACCTTTGATAATCCGAATGTCTTGGGACAGTATCTTGTTATGGTGATACCTGTTGCGTTTGCACTGATGTGGAGTGAAAAGAGAATATGGCAAAAGACATTCTATCTTGGAGTGACAGCTATTATGTGTGCCTGCCTGATATTCACATGGTCAAGAGCTGCATGGATTGGAATAATACTTGCAATCGGTTTTTATATGGTTATGAAAGACAGACGATGGTCGTCGCTTTTGGTGGTTGCGCTTTTGATTATGCCATTTGTTCTGCCGGAAAGCATTTTGTCAAGAATAACAAGTCTTGGAAATATGAAAGATTCATCAACTGCATACCGATTTTCTGTATGGCTGTCTTCATTGAGAATGGCAGGAGATTATTGGCTTTCGGGGATTGGATTGGGTGCAGGTGCATTTGAAAGAGTATATCAAAAATATGCGCTAAACGGAGCAGGTTTTGCACTGCACGCACACAATTTCTATATTCAGCTCGTGGTTGAAATGGGAGTTTTGGGAATTTTGTTATTTGCGATGATAATAATTTCTGCTTATAGAAAAATCATTTCAATAAAAGACAAAAAATCAGTAAACAACAGTGTCGCTCTTGCGATGGGCGGAGCGCTTTTGGGATATATGTTCCAGGGTGTTGCGGAAAACCTGTGGTATAATTACAGAATGATACTATTATTTTTCATATATCTCGGAATTTTACACAGCGGAGCAAATCTTGCAGGAAGCAAGCCTGTCTGCACGATTTCGGCAGATGGGATAAAGGAGTGAGAATTGTGATAAAACTTATTCATATAATCACCGACACGAACATTGGCGGAGCAGGGGTTTGGGTGCTGAATTTTCTAAAAGCCTTTGACAGAGAAAAGTATGATGTCGGAGTTGCATTACCGACAAATTCCTTATTAACTCCGAAAATAAGGGAATTAGGAATAAAAGCATACGAAATTCCCAATATTGCTGATAAATCATTCTCAAAAGAGGGGATAAATGGATTTTTAAAACTCTTTAAGGCAGAAAAACCTGACATTGTGCATTGTCATGCAAGTTTGTCTGCAAGAATTGCCTCAAAGATGCTCGGCATAAAGACAGTTAACACTCGTCATTGTCTTGAGGAGAGAAAGAGTGGATTAAAAAAAGCTATTTACAGCCTGATTAATAATAGCTTAAGTGATATTGTGGTCGGAGTTTCAAAAGCAACTTGCGAAAATCTTTTGGCTGACGGAACGAATGAAAAGAAAATAAGATTAATCTATAACGGAGTTTCACCACTGGCAGAGTTTTCCGCTGACGAGAAAAAGGAAATCAGAAAAGAATTTAAAATACCTGAAGAAAATATCGTTGTGGGAATTGTCGCAAGATTGGAAAAGGTTAAAAATCACGAACTGTTTTTTAAAGCAGGAAAAATTCTTTTAGATAAATACGATAATGTCACCCTTTTTGTTGCAGGAGAGGGCACACAGAAAGAAAAGTTAGAAAATCTATGCAGTGAGTTGGGAATTTCTGATAGGACAGTCTTTTGCGGATACCAAAAAGATGTATCAGGGATAATGAACATAATCGACATAAATACTTTAACCTCGCAAAAAGAGGCATTGAGTTTGTCGCTCATTGAGGGAATGACAGTTGGAAAGGCTTGTGTTTCAACTAAATCGGGAGGACCGTGCGAGGTTATAGAAGACGGAGTCACAGGACTGCTTTCGGAGAATAATGCCGAAGATTTTGAACGAAAAGTTTCCTATTATATATGCAATCCTTTTGAAAGAGAAAAAGCAGGTCAAAAAGGAAGAGAAAGAAGCAAGGAAATTTTCTCGGTTGATAAAATGATAAATGCACTTGATGATGTTTATGAAGAGTTAATGAAAAGGAGATAACCAAAATGAAGATAATAGACGAAAAAGGAAAGCTTTTCGGAGTATTGAATATAATTGATTTATTTATTATATTATTTGCAGCGGCAGTTGCAGCTGTTGTGATAATGTTCTTGTCGGCAAATTCAACCATAAATACTCAAGTGCAAAGTCACAAAATAACAATCGAGGTATTGGCAGTCGAAAGGGATTTGTGCGATGCAATGAAGGTTGATAAGAAAATTTATGACAGAGTGCAGAATAAACCTTTGGGAACTCTTGTTGATGTCAAGATAGAACCTGCGGTTGAATATAACATATCCCGCGAAACAGGTGAACACATAAAATCAGAACTTCCCGAAAGATATAATGTTCGACTTGATATTGAAGCCACAAGCAGTGAAGATTTGTATGTCGGAAAGATGATGAGTGTTGAAACAAAGGATTTCACAGCGGCAGGCTATATAATTGAAAAGGAGTGAGAAGATGAAGATAATAGATGAAAGAGGAAGACTTTTCTCCAAAATCAACATAATAGATTTTGTCATTGTTGTTGCGGTTGTAGCACTTTCTGTTGCAACAGTTGTGAAATTCAAAACAAGCGACACATATTTGAGCCGAGGCAGAATATTGGAATATACAGTTTTAGTCGAAAATGTAAGAAAGCCTACCGTTGATGCCATAAATCAGAATAAAGAGGGACTTATCGACTACGAAACCAAAAAGGAAATAGGCAATATTATCAATGCAGAGGTTTCTGGTGCAAGTGAATTGGAATTGATGAATGACGGAAAGTATGCAGATGTCAAATTTAAGGATAAGTTCGATGTCTTGTTAACAATCCAGACAACAGGCACAGAAACTCAAGACAACTTTTACACTTCATCAGGCAAAAAGATAGTTGTTGGTGATGAAATAATGATAAACAATGGATATATGGGTACACTTGCAATAGTTAAGAGTGTAAAATCGATAGAGGAATAATGAAAAATTCATTTGAATATTCACTTGATAATAAACGCTACCACACCTGGAACTACCATTTAATGAATAAATTTGGTGAAAAGGTATTTAAGGTGAGCCTCAATGCAGGGTTTACCTGTCCGAATATAGATGGAACAAAAGGTGTTGGCGGATGTATCTATTGCTCCGATGCGGGCAGCGGAGACTTTGCAGGAAAACCTTGTGACAGTGTTTTGGAACAGTTTGAAAAAGTCAAAACCAAAATGCACGAAAAATGGGAAAAAGCAAAATACATTCCATATTTTCAGGCACACACAAACACCTATGCACCTTTGGAAACTTTAAAAGAAAAATTTGAGCCTGTCCTAAAACAAGATGGTGTTGTGGGTTTGAGTATTGCAACAAGAGCTGATTGTCTGTCCGATGAAGTTGTTGATTATTTATATGAGCTCTCAAAGAGAACATATTTAATAGTAGAATTAGGATTGCAGACTATTTTTAATAAAACAGGCGAGTTGATTAACCGATGTCATACTTACGAAGAGTTTTTAAAAGGATATAAAAAACTTTCCGACAAGGGAATTAACATTTGTGTTCATTTAATAATAGGTCTGCCTAGTGAAACAAAGGAAATGATGTTAGAAAGTGTCAAAGCGGTTGCAAAGCTGAAGCCTCATGCAGTAAAACTGCATCTTCTTCATATATTAAAGGGAACCCGCCTTGCAAGAATGTATGAAAACAATGAATTCAAAACTTTAACAAGAGATGAGTATGTTGATATAATTGTTGATGCTCTGGAGCTTTTGCCCAAAGAAACAATTATTCAGCGTTTAACAGGTGACGGAGCAAAGGACGATTTGATTGCACCATTGTGGAGTTTAAAAAAGTTTTGCGTTTTAAATGAGATTGACAAGGAAATGGTGAGAAGAAACTCTTATCAGGGATCAAGATATGCCGATTGATTACAATTCGCACAACAAAATATCTCAAAAAAATATAATAAATATGAAAAAACATCAAAAATTAACAAGGTACTTGACAAAGTAAAATAAAAATAGTAAAATGAGGTGTATGCGTGTGACAGGTGTTTGTTAACCTAAAATGACTGTCACATTTCAAGGATGATACAGAATTGTGTTGCAAGTATTACTGTTTTATAGCAATATTACAGCAATGTTTTTCTATATCATCAATTTTACAGTTGTGTTACAACTGCAAAAAGTGCATTGACTTATATCATATTCTTGTGTTATAATCAGTGCATAATCAAGATAGTAGAAAAATATCTTGATGCACAAAGTGGGCGATGCGTAGAGAAAGGGTGCGTATCAACCAATCAGAATATTCCCCTTTCGCAAAAATTTTAAGGAGGTTTTAAGATTATGAAAAATTATCTTAAAAAGGCAATCTCTGCTGTTATCGCTTTGGCGCTTGCTGCAAGCATCGTTCCTGCATCTTTCGCTGCTGACGTTGCATTGACAGACGTTCCTGAAACAGCAGACTACGCAACTGCAGTTAATGCATTGGTTGCATTGAAAGTTGTTAATGGTTATGAAGACAACACATTCAAGCCAGACAACAAAATCACAAGAGCTGAAGCTTCAAAGATTATTGTTGCTGCTCTTAACGAAACAGCTTCTGCTGAATCAATGAAGGGTGCTACAAAGTTCTCTGATATCGAAGCTAAGCATGAATGGGCTACAGGCTTCATCAACAAGGGTGTATCTTTGGGCTACATCAATGGTATGGAAAACAACACATTCCAACCAGACGGAAATGTTACATATGCACAAGTTGTTAAGATGATGCTTTGCGCTATGGGTTACGAAGATTATGCTGCTTCACTTGCTGAACAGTATAACTACACAGGTGCTAACTGGTATGTTCCTTATACACAGTTGGCTGCTGACGCTGGTGTAACAGAAGGCGTTTATGCTGGTCCTAACGAAGCTGTAACAAGAGCTCAGGTTGCTCAATTGGTTTACAATGCTGTTAAGGCTCCTATCGTTAAGAATGTTGGCGTTTCTTACACAGATTCTGGTAAGATCGTTCCAAAAATTCAAATTCAAGACGGTTCAGACAATGTTTACTTCAAGTCAATCTTGACAGAAAAGTTCGACGCATACTTCGTTGAAGGTTATGTTGTTGCAACTCAAAAAGATGGCAAGAAGGCTGGCGAAGTTGATTTCGCTATCGCTAAGACACAAAAGTATGATCAAGACGATGTTTGCATTTTGAATGCTGCTGGTAAAGTAGACAATGTTAACACATTGGTTGCTGCTAATGTTGCTGGAAGAATTCTTACAAATGTAAAAGTTGCTGGCACAGATGCTGCTGATTACAAGGGTACATATGCAACAGCTATCGTAGCTCTTGATGAATTAGAAGATTGGGCATTGATCAACTTCATTCCATCAGGAAAGAACAAGTCTACAACATTCAATCTTGAAGATTTAGATGATGGTGACTATCAACTTTCAGGAACAGCTCCATATTTGAAGTTCTTCGTTGATGGTGCTAAGACATCAACAAAGTACTTGTTGGATACAGCTGTTAAAGTTTATGTAAACGGTATCCAAGTTACATCAGGTACACCAATCGTAGACTATGTAATCAATG
>JAZNGS010000095.1:0-4421 GCA_045576555.1 Clostridia bacterium
AGCCCAATTAGTGCCGGAACAGCACTTAATTTTATATTTCTGTCACCTAAAAGCTCCTTTGCTTTTTTTAATCTGTAATTTCGTAAAGTGCTTACAGCAGTTTCGTTTGTCATTTTTTTATAGAGAGCAGAAAAATATCCATTACTTAAGTTAACATGTTTTGCAATATCCGACACATAAATGTCTTCGTGGTAATGGTCTATTATAAACTGTTTTGCTGAAGCAATTATAAAGTGTTCAGTTTCAGTGGTTTGTCCTTTAATTATGAATAATTCTTCAGGTATTGAAGAAAATTTATCCACAAGCCTGTCAACAGTTTCATTAAGTTCGTTTGAGGAAATTGGTTTTAGTATGTAATCAAAAACATTGTTTTTAATTGCCTCATATGCGTATTTAAAATCGGAATAAGCACTGAAAAATACAATGACAGTACTTGGATATTCCAATCTGCATATTTTAGCAAATTCAATTCCTGACATATCAGGCATATTTATATCGGTGAATATAACATTACATTCATTATCAGAAAGCCAAGCCAATGCATCAAGAGCAGAGTTAAAACTGCCTAATAATTCAAAACCGCGCTCCTGCCAATTTATCAGCTTGGGGAACAGGTCAACAACATATGGCTCGTCATCTATAACGATATATTTAATCAAAATGTTCACCTCAACTTTATCGAATTACTTCAAAAATAATGCTTCATTAAAAAATGCACAATTTCATATTGTATATTATAATATACAACACAAATAAAATCAAGCAAATTTAAAAAAAACAATAAACAAATAGAAAAAATACATATAAATTTGTTACTTTTGTATATTCATTAAAATGCATCAAACAATGTAACCTGATTTGATTCAGGAATACCTTCTAAATAATGATTTTTTTGCATTAATTCAATTGCAGTTCGTGTTATGGATGTTCTGCGTTTCAAATCATCAATTGTTTTAAATGGGCCGTCTTTTCTCGCTTCAACAATGCTTTTTGCAGCATTTTCGCCCATTCCGCTTAAAACATTAAGAGGAGGAATAATTCCTTCTTCGCAAGGAAGAAAATTCACTGCATCTGATTTATATAAATCTATTGGTGTAAATGAAATTCCTCTTGAATACATTTCAATACATATTTCTAAAATGGGTATAACATTTTCGTCTTTTGGGGTAATTGTGTTGTTCTTTTTCTTTTCAATAAGCTCTGCCAAAGCAGCTTTAGCAGTATCAATTCCGTTTGCCATTGTTTCTGCATCAAATTCTCCTGCCCTTACAGAAAAATATGCAATATAAAATGCTTTTGGGAAATTAACTTTATAATAAGCAACCCTGAAAGCCATTGTCACATATGCAACTGCGTGTGCTTTTGGGAACATATACTTGATTTTCTGGCAGGAATTGATATACCATTCGGGAACATTTGCCGCACGCATTTCTTCTTCATCCTCAGGTGTCAAACCTTTACCTTTTCGTACATTTTCCATTATTTTAAAGGAATGCCCTGCATCAACACCCATTGAGATCAGGTAAATCATAATATCGTCTCTTGCACAAATAGAGTGTGAAAGGTCAGTTATTCCTTCTTGAATTAAGGTCTGTGCATTGCCAAGCCAAACATCAGTTCCGTGTGAAAGTCCTGATATTCTAACAAGCTCCGAGAATGTCTTTGGTTTTGTATCTTCGAGCATCTGTCGAACAAATTTTGTCCCGAATTCAGGAACTCCATATGTTCCTAATTGTGTTCCAATATCAGCACCTTCTTTAAGCTTTAGTGCATCAGTTGATGTGAATAGGCTTAATGTTTCGGGGTCATCAAGAGGAATAGTCTGTGGGTCAAATCCTGTCAAATCCTGTAACATCTTTATAACTGTTGGATCATCGTGTCCGAGCTCGTCTAATTTCAAAAGATTTTGGTCGATAGAATGGTAATCAAAATGAGTTGTTATAATATCTGAATTAACATCATCGGCAGGGTGTTGGACAGGACAAAATTCATGAATATTATTCTTGTGGGGTACAACAATAATTCCGCCGGGATGCTGACCACTCGTTCTTTTAACACCAACACAGCCTGCTGCCAATCGTTTCATTTCTGCGTTTCTTATTTTTATATTTTTTTCTTCGGAATATTTTTTTACATATCCAAAGGCAGTTTTTTCGGCAACGGTTCCAATTGTTCCTGCCCTGAAAACAAACCCTTCAGCAAAATATTTTTCAGTATAACTATGTATATTAGGTTGATATATTCCTGAAAAATTAAGGTCAATATCAGGTTCCTTATCACCCTTAAATCCTAAAAAGGTTTCAAATGGAATATCGTGACCGTCCTTGTTATATTTTGTGTTGCAGACAGGACAGTTTTTATCTGGCAGGTCACAACCTGAAATACCTGTTTCACTTCCTATAAATTCAACATTCTTACAATTCGGACAAATATAATGGGCAGGGAGGGAGTTAACCTCTGTAATACCCGATAAAAAGGCAACAAAAGATGAACCGACAGATCCTCTTGAACCAACAAGATATCCGTCAGACAAAGATTTTCTCACAAGTTCCTGCGCAATTTTATACATAACAGAAAAGCCATATGTTGTTATGGAATATAATTCTTTATCAAGTCTTTTCTGCACTTCTTCAGGCAAGGGGTCACCATAAATTGCTTTTGCTTTTTCGTAGGAGTCATTTATAATGTCTTCTTGAGCTCCGTCAATCTCTGGAGGGCATTTTTTCTTTGGTATAGGTCTTACATCTTCAATCATATCTGCAATAAGATTTGTGTTTGTGACAACAACATCATATGCTTTTTCTTCACCAAGATAAGCAAACTCCTCAAGCATTTCTGCTGTTGTTCTAAAATAAAGCGGTGCTTGATTGTCTGCATCTTTAAAGCCTTTATAGTGCATTAAAATTTTCCTGTAATTAGCGCCTTCAGGGTCAAGGAAATGAACATCACATGTGGCACATACAGGTTTTTCGTATTTTTCTCCAAGTTCAACAATTCTTTTGTTAAGCTCTTTTAAATCTTCATCAGTTGAAATGTTTTCAAAATCATCATCTGTCTTCATATATTGGTTATTTCCAATTGGTTGAATTTCAAGATAATCATAAAAATCAACAATTTGATTGATTGTTTCTTCGTCTTCATCATTTACGATTGCTCTCATCAATTCGCCTGCTTCACAAGCAGAACCAAAAATCAATCCCTCTCTTTTTTCAGCTAAAAGACTTTTTGGAATTCTTGGAGTTCTGTTAAAATATTTAAGATGAGATGCAGTCACAAGCTCATATAGATTTCTGATGCCTGTAACATTTTTTGCTAAAATAATTATGTGATGAGCCTTGCCTCTTTTGACGGCTTGCGACAAGTCAAAGGAGTCATTTAATTCTTTTAAATCAGACAAGTTCATCTTATCTAAAAGTTTGAGCATTTCTATAAAAATGTCAGCAGTAGCTTTCGCATCATCAACTGCTCTGTGGTGATTTTCCAATAATATATTCAAGTGCTTTGATAAAGTATTTAATCTGTGGTTTGACAGGTCAGTAAAAAGACACCTTGCAAGCATAAGTGTATCAAGATAGGCAAATTCAAATGAAAGTTTTAAATCCTTGCAAAATTTTTTTATAAATCCAATATCAAAGTCTGCATTATGAGCAACTAAAATACTGTCTTTGCAAAAATCAAGGAATTTGGGGAGAATTTCATCTATAACTGGTGCATTTTTGACCATTTCATCGGTAATTCCTGTTAGTTCAACTATATTCTTTGGAATAGGTGTTTTAGGATTAACAAAGGAGGAAAAACGGTCAACAATTTTTCCGTTTTCTATTTTCACAGCACCAATTTCTGTTATATTGCAGGATTTATTATTAAGACCTGTTGTTTCAAGGTCGAAGACAACAAAACAACTTTTTGTGTCACCATTTTTTAAGTCATATATAATTTTTTTATTATCATCAATCAAGTAGCCTTCAACGCCATATAATATTTTAATTTTTTCATTGTTAGAAGATGCTTTCATAGCATCGGGAAACGCCTGAACAACACCATGGTCGGTGATTGCAACTGCCTTATGTCCCCAGCTTATAGCTCTGTTAATTAAATCATTCGCAGATGACACTGCATCCATAGCGGACATTTGTGTATGCATATGCAGCTCAACTCTTTTTACAGGTGCATCATCTGTCTTAATATCTGACGAAAAGCCTTCCGCAATTGAATTGATGCTGACCATAACCTCTTTTGCATGTTCATTGTATTGAGCTTTTCCTCGAATAATTACATTGAGTCCTTTTTTTATTCTTGAAGAAACGGCTTTAATTATTTCCTCATTTTTCTCTTTTTTTTCAATAAAGAGTTGTGCAGAAATTGAGTCGTTATAATCAGTCACATCAATGACAAGTAAAAAATATTCCTTTTCGGTTTTT
>JAZNGS010000096.1:0-9894 GCA_045576555.1 Clostridia bacterium
ATATCGTTTGGACTCATCTCTATTTCCACCACAGCCAAACATCGTGATAACTTTTCCCTTGCATACCTTCTTCATAGCCTTAATAATATTTTCAAGACTATCAGGAGAATGAGCATAATCAATTACAACATTAAATTCTCCGTTAATACTTATTTTTTCTGCCCTACCACGCACTCCACTTGTCTGGGACAGTGCATCACATATTACCTTGGGATTTATGCCCAAGTTTTGAGCGACAGCATATGCGCAAAGTGCATTATAAACCGAAAATTCTCCTAAAATATTAAGTTTTACTATGTGTTTACTATTTATCAAAAACTCTACTCCATCGGAGTAATATGTGATATCCGATGCAAATATATCTGCATTAAAAAGTCCTATTGAAACCGACTTTTCCTTATATTTTTCATATAATCTTTTGCCATATTCGTTGTCAATATTTATAACACATTTTTTTGATACATCAAAAAGCTTTTCCTTTGCCAAAAAATAATTTTCCATATTTTTATGAAAGTCCATATGGTCTTTGGAAAGATTTGTAAATACTGATATATCAAAATTCATTCCCAACACTCTGTCAAGTGAAAGTGCGTGAGAGGAAACCTCCATAATAGCAGTATCGGCACCCAACTCATACATACTTTTTAAAATCCCCCACAATTCAGGAGCTTCAGGAGTTGTTGAGGTTGTGAAACTGTCATCGGTTAAGATATTATCATAGTAACAACCGTTTGTACCAATTAAGGCAGTTTTTCTTTCGGCTTTTTTTAATATATCTCTTAAAAGGTGAGTTACAGTAGTCTTCCCATTTGTTCCGGTCACACCTATCATACACATCTTCTCATCAGTAAATGAGTATATTTTTTTTGCATATTCTGCCATTTTTTTTCTTGGCTCGTGACATAGTATCACAGGAATTTTAGCATCAATAATTCTGTCTGCTATAATGGCAACAGCACCCCTTGCCTCTGCCTCCTTGATATATCGGTATCCGCTATCATTTTCTCCGCATATACACACAAATATATATCCGTCTTTTATCCTTCGTGAATCACAGGTTATTCCTTTTATAAGACAATCCTGTCTCGTCCATTTGTCACCAAATAATTCACGGGCTAAAATAAATATCACACCTTTCAAAAATCAATCTGAAGAAGCGTGTCTGAATTCCACTCTGATTACAGTCGCAGGCTGAACCTTTTTGCCTGCATCAATGCTTTGCTTAACCGCATATGCACCTTTTGCAGAATTTAGTCCCGCACCCACAGCCTCAAAATTCAGACCGTAATCTTCAATCTGCTGCTTTGCAGCACTAACACTCATTCCCGAAACATCAGGAACTGTCATTAGTTTCTCTTCATCGATTTCTTGGGTGTATATTATAACTGTTGAACCTTTCACTAGCGATGCACCAGGCTTTGGAAGCTGGTCAACAACAGTTGTAAGACTCGAATCGCCCGATACTCTTACCTTAAAGCCTGCATTTTGCAATGTCTTTTTAGCATCCTCAACAGACATTGTTCTTACTTCGTGAACAGTGCTTGAGTCGGCAACCGCCTCTTCTTCTGTATACTGTCTTTCTATTCCCATATGCTCCAATGTGTCTTCAATTACATCAGCAACAACAGGAGCGCAAATTGTTCCTCCGTATCTCACTGCACACTGTGGCTCATCCATCATAATAAGACATATAATTTCAGGATCATCAGCAGGTGCAAAACCAACGAATGATGCAATTCGCTTATCATTATTTCTTCCCTTTTCCGATGTTCCTGTCTTTCCGCCTATTCTGTATCCCTTGATGTATGCATTTTTTCCCGAGCCTGTCGGACTTGATACAACACTCTCCAAAATTTCACGCATAAGCTCGGAGGTCTTCTCGGATATTACTTTATTTCTTATTTCAGGTTGATAGCTCTTTATTATTCCGTTTTCATCCCTGATTTCCTTAACAATTTGCGGCTTCATCAGATTTCCGCCGTTTATAACCGCGCTGATTGCACAAATATGCTGAATTGGCGTAATTGAAAAGCCCTGACCAAATGCACTTGTTGCAATATCTGTTTCGGAAAGATTTTTCTTTTGGTAATAAATACTACCCGACTCACCATTTAAGTCAATACCTGTTTTTTCAGTGTATCCGAATGCTTTAAAGTACTCCATAAATTTTTGAGAGCCAACTCTCAAACCAAGGTCCATAAACACAGGGTTACAGGAATTTTGAACTCCTTGAATAAAGGTCTGACTTCCATGTCCTTCGTGCTTATGACATTTTATTTTTCTGTCAGCAATCTGCTTGAAGCCGGCACAATAAAATCCCGAATTTTCATTTACAACATTTTCCTCCAATGCCATTGCCGCAGTTATAATCTTAAATGTCGACCCCGGCTCATAAGTATCAGAAATTGCTTTATTTCTCCACATCTTCTGCATAATAAGATCAGTCGCTTGTTTACTAACTTCCTTATCATCCGAGTCATAACCTGAAAGTTTTTCGTTTTCATCAAGGTTAATTGCCATATTGACAAATTTGCTTATATCGTTATATGCATTGACATCAAAATCAGGTTTGGTTGCCATCGCAAGAATTTCACCTGTCTTTGGATTCATAACAATTCCTGCTGCACCCTCTTTTAAAGAATACTCGCTGACTGCCTCCTCCAAACTCTTTTCCAAAAAATGCTGGATTGTTTCATCAATTGTCAAAACTACATCTGCACCCTTTTGAGAGTCAGTCATTTCCTCATACTGATAATCAATGAAGGTTCCTGATGCAGAACGAGTGCTTATTATGCTTCCCGGTTCTCCCGAAAGCTCATCATCAAACATAAGCTCAATTCCCATTCTTCCGTCATTGTCATATCCGGTAAATCCGAGAATATGCGGTGCAATACCATAAGAATAGTATCTTTTTGAGTCACTCTCAAAGGTTATACCTTTAAAGTATTTGCTTGTTTCAGGGTTTTTCTTTGAGTCCTTTAATTCGTTTATTGCCGCCGCTTCCTCAACGCTCAATCTCTTTTTCAAAAGCTGATATTGAGTTTTTGTTTTTGTAAGTCGTTCATATATGTAATCATATTCAAGTCCGATAATTGGCACAAGTCTTGTTGCAACAATTTCAGCAGCATTATCACTTTCAATTTGCTTTGGATTGCATATCAGGGTATTAACAGATGCACTTTCTGCCAGCGCCTTACCATTTCTGTCATATATTGTTCCACGCATCGCATTAACTTGTGAGGCTTGCGTCTGCTGGTCTATCACTGCACTTGTGTATTCCTCGCACTTGAAAACTTGCAAATATCCTATTCTAATCAAGGTCAGTGCCAACAATAACACCATTATTCCTATTATGACAAGTGCTCTGCGTTTTATTTTTCCAAGATTTATATGCATCATTTTCCCTTTCCGTAAAATAAATTACTTATAATATTTTGAAAAGCCAAAGACATTTTTTCAGAATTTATCCATTTCTGATGTCTTTGGCTATATACCTTTTCCTAAAAATTCACAAGGAGAGAATACTTTATATAAACATATTATTTCTGCCCTATTGTGAATATTCCGATAAGATTTCGTCTTAAATTTTTTGTTGCATTACCGACCCTGCTTTTTACTCCCTCAACCTCACCAGCTGTGATTTCAGTAACATCATCACGCTCAATACTCACATATTCAATCTGATACTGTTCGGGTCTTTGCATATTGAGTTTTGTTGTCGCAATCTCCTCAATAGTTGCAAGGTCAACGCTCTGCTCCAGTTCAAATATTCTTTGACTTGTGTATGTTTCAAGGGCTGTTAATTCATTCTGCAGGGATTTTATATTCTGTTTTGTTTCGTAAAGTTCAACATTTTTAGAAATCATATAATAGGCTGCCACGGACAACACCAATGCACAAACTATCGGTGTAAAATTTTTCTTTTTGACTTTTTTCGCAGTAGATTGTGCACTTTTTTGTGCTTTCTCTTCAAAAGAATAATCTTCCTCATACTTGTAGGCAAGATTTGAGTATCCCATTTTTACACACCCTTTTTTGTATATTTTATATTTTCTCTGCAATTCGTAATTTAGCGCTCTTTGAACGCGGATTTTCTTTTTCCTCTTTGTTTGTTGGTAATATCGGCTTTTTTGAAATTACTTTGACAATGGGCTGTCTGTTACAGACACACACGGGGAAGCCCTTCGGGCAAATACAGCCCATCGCCAAATCCATAAAAGCTTTTTTAATAATTCTGTCCTCCAATGAATGAAAGGTTATAACTGATATTCTTCCACCTGGATTCAGAACATCAACAATGTCAGAAACAGTGTCTTTTAAAATTCCTAGTTCATTGTTTACTTCTATTCTGATAGCCTGAAATATCCTCTTTGCTGGATGTGAGCCTTCCACTCTCACTTTCTTTGGAATTGCGGCTTTGATTATATCAACCAATTCCAATGTTGTTTCAACAGGCTTTTGTTCTCTCTTTTCAACTATAAATTCAGCAATTCTTGCTGACCATTTTTCTTCTCCGTATTCATAGAAGATTTTTGTTAATTCTTCTTTTGTGTAGTTATTAACCACTTCATATGCACTTAACTTATCACTTGGGTTCATCCTCATATCAAGTCTTGCATCATGCATATAGGAAAACCCTCTTTCGGCATTATCAAGCTGATATGATGACACTCCCAAATCAAGAACTGCACCATCTATTTTGGATATACCGAGTTCAGCTAATATCTGTTTGACATTTGAAAAATTATTGTTAACAAGTGTGATGTTGTCTTTAAATTCTTTTAACCGTTCTTTTGCGGCGCCAATCGCTTCTATGTCGCGGTCAATTCCTATAAGGCGGACATTTTTCGCTCTTTCCAAAATCCCTCTGCTGTGACCTCCGCCACCAAGAGTTCCGTCAACATAAACTCCGCCATCCTTAATATTCAGTGAGTTTAGGGTTTCGTCAAACAAAACTGATATATGTTTAAATTCCATATCCCACCTCAGATAAGCACCTGATATTTTTGAATACCCTCAATAATAATGTCAGCATCGTCATCTTCTTCTGACATCTTGTTCCACAATTCAGCATCCCAAATTTCCAATTTACTGTTGGCACCAACCAAAACAATATCCTTTTGGAGTCCTGCATCTTTTATTAAATTTGAAGTCAAAGGAATTCTTCCCTGCTTATCAAGCTCACAAACCAATGCTTTTGAAAAAAGCTTTCTTATGAACTTTGCGGCATTAACATCAATTCCTGAAGGAAGCTGATGTACCTTTTGTGAAATTTGCTCCCATTCTTCCTCGGTGTATAAATTCAAACATTTTTCCAAAGGAGCTTTTGTGATATAAACAGTGCCTGATAGTTTTTCTCTGATTTTAGCAGGCAAAATAAATCTGCCGCGTTCATCCAACTGACGAGCATATTCGCCAACAAAGAAAACCATAACGACACCACCTTTCACATTCAATCCAAGAGCATTACATTTTAACCCATTCTCTCCATTTCGCTCCCTTTTACTCCATATTATACACCACCCATTCCAATATTGCAATAGTTTTTTAAAAAAAAATTAAATTTTTTTAAGTTTTTTTTACAATTATTTCGTTTATGTCTCTTTGCAAACAAAAAAGCCTCAAACCTAATGTTTGAGACTTTTTAATACCTATTAATTAATCATTGTTTTTCTTCATAAATGAAGGAACATTCAAATTGTCCATTCCCGGTTTAACTGTTCTTGCGAAAACATCGTTGTCGTTTGAAACGGGTGGTTCAAATGCAGGGAATCTTCTTTCACCAGTTGGTGTTGCTGATGCAGTTGATTTTGAAAGCAAATCAGGTTTTTGAGTTCTCTTTTGAGAAGCATTCAATCCTGTTGCTATAAGTGTTACCTTAATTTCATCTTTCAAATTATCATCAACAGCTGTACCAACGATAATTGTTGCATCCTGTGATACCATCTCACGAACAATGCTTGATACCTCACCCATATCAACAAGCGAGAACTCTGTTCCGCCTGTGATGTTAAGCAACACATTTTCTGCTCCTGCAATACTTGTTTCAAGTAATGGACTTTCGATAGCAGCTCTGACTGCATCCTGTGCAGCATTCTCGCCCTTACCAAGACCAATACCCATATGAGCAATGCCTGAATCCTTCATAATTGTGCTTACGTCAGCAAAGTCACAGCTGATAATACCATTTTGAGCAATAACTTCAATGATACCCTCAACACCCTGTCTTAAAACTTCGTCAGCAAGTTTGAAAGAATCTTTTATTGTGATTTTCTTATCAGCAGTTTTTAAAAGCAAGTCATTAGGAATTGTTACGATAGCATCAACATTTGCGCTTAATTCTTCAATACCCATTTGAGCATTTTTCATTCTCTGTGGGCCTTCAAAGAAGAATGGTTTTGTTACAACTGCAACAGTCAAGATACCCATATCCTTTGCAATCTTTGCAATAACAGGAGCAGCACCTGTACCTGTTCCGCCACCCATACCTGCAGTAACGAATACCATTTCTGTATCCTGCATAATTCCTTTAATTGTTTCTTCTGTTTCTTCTGCAGCTTTCTTGCCTATTTCAGGCTTTGCACCTGCACCCAAACCTTGAGTTAATCTTGTTCCTATCTGAATGGCTGTGGGAGCTTTAACGGTTTTTAATTGTTGAAGGTCAGTATTAACAGCGATAAATTCTGCCTTGGTAACACCTGCTTCAATCATTCTGTCAACAGCATTGTTTCCGCCGCCGCCAACGCCAATAACCTTTATTCTTGCACCATCTGTTGGTTGTGCAAATTCAGTTCCAAGCTCTATATTGCTCATCTCGTATATTCCTCCTTGAGTTTTTTCCTAAAATCATAATTGCAGGTTGATATGTATTATTTCCGCCAAAACCCACAATTATCTACTTTCCCTTTTAACATTGTACTATATTTTTTGGATTTATTCAATAGTATTTTTAAAAAATTTAAATTTTTTTCTTACAAGATAACATTTTATGCGATAATTTATGCACTATGGTGTATAAATTGCCTTGCCGGAAATTGAAATATCAATCGTTCCTCTTGAGTTTTCTGTCAGCTTTGAAGATGTGACTGCTTTTTCAAACATTCCTATTTTCTTTGAAAAATCAACCACACTTCCGCATATGACATCCAGCCTGTTTTCATAAGTGAAGTTAATATTATTTATATCTTCAAAACTTATTGTTCCTATTTTTGAAATTATTTCCTCATCAATCAATCGCGCGAAGACTTCTGATACAGTGGTTAACTTCTCTGCATCATCAGTTGTGATAACTGCGCCCTCGGCTGATGATGTCACCACCACTCCAAGAATTTGTGCTACATTCTCAATTGGTGCATCAATTATTTCAAGTACCTTGAAATCCTTATCCAAGACTATATAGCTCTCATTGTTCTGGATATATCCAACAGGAATACACTCCATAACCTCTACATTAATGCTCACAGGAAAGACTTTTTTCCTTATGTTTACATCATTTACATATGGTATTGTTTTGATATTTTTTATAATCTTTTTTGTGCTCAACCTGAAGAGATTTTCCTCTTCAACACTTCCTATTATCTGCTTTATTTGAGCAGTATCAACCTTTACATTTCCTGAAATATTAACATTTTTGATATTAAAAAGCGGAGTGAAGAATATAATGATACTAATTAAAATAATTCCCAAAACACTGAAAAACACTATTCTGCGTCTTTTCATCATCTTTTTTCGTTGCTTTTGACGCTTTGAATGTCTTATTCTGATGCTTTCAGCATTTCTTTCTATTTCTTTTGTATTCATTTCAATCACTCCTCTCTCTGTATATTTGCTCCGCAGGAAGAAAGATATTTTTCTATGCTTTCATATCCTCTGTCTATATATTTCACATCTTCTACCGTTGTCACGCCGTCCGCTGCAAGCGCTGCAACAATCAATGCCGCCCCGCCTCTTAATTCCTTTGCACGAACAGTTGCTCCGCCTAAACCTTTAACTCCCTGAACAACCGCAATTCTGCCATCAACTTTAATATCGGCACCCATTCTGATTAGCTCTTCAACATGCTGAAAACGATTTTCAAATATATTCTCAACAAACACACTCGTTCCGTCTGCTATTGATGAAAGAGCCATAAACGGAGATTGAATATCTGTCGGAAATCCTGGATATGGCATTGTCACAATCCTTTTAACTGACTTTAATCTGTCAATCGGCGAAGAAAGTATTATTCTTGACTTTTCAGTATATATTTTGCAACCCATTTCCTTTAGGACTGCAGTCATTGCGTCCATATGTGCAGGATTAATATGCTTTAGTATAATCGAGCCTTTTGTTGCCGCCGCGCAGGATAGATAAGTCGCTGCAACAATTCTGTCAGGAATTATCTGGTGCTCAACCCCATAGAGTTTTTTGACTCCCTCAATTCTTATCACATCGCTGCCGCTACCTGAAATTTTTGCACCCATACGATTTAGGAATGCTTCCAAATCGACAATTTCAGGCTCTCTTGCTGCATTTGTAACCGTTGTTACACCCTCTGCCATACAAGCAGCAAGCATAATATTTTCTGTTGCACCAACGCTTGGAAAATCAAGATGTATATTATCACCTTTTAATTTATCTGCATTACAATTTATGTACCCATGTGACTCGGTGATTTCAACCCCAAGCTGTCTTAATGCTTTTAAGTGCAAATCAATTGGTCTATTCCCAATTTCGCACCCGCCGGGCATTGATACAACTGCCTCTTTGCAACGCGAAATTATTGCTCCAAGAAAAATTATTGATGAACGCATCTGGCGCATAAGTGTATCAGGAATTGTGCAACCATTCATATTTCCGGAGTCAACAAAAAGAGTTTTTCCTCTTCTTTCTACCTTACATCCAAAATTTTTTAATACTTCTATCGTTATTTTAACATCTCTTAAGTCCGGACAGTTATAGATGATATTCTTCCCACCATTTAAAACAGTGGCGGCAAGTATGGGCAGGACAGCATTTTTTGCACCCCGAACCTCAATTTCACCTTCAATTTTGTTTCCGCCCCTGACCACTAAACTGTTCATATAAAACACTCCCTCCCTTTTCATATTAGACTATTACATAATATGAAAAGTGTGAAAAAGCGTTCCAACGCAGAATGCATACACATTAATTATACCAAATAAATTTAAGAAAATCAATATCAAATTAATAGAAATTCAAAAAAGGAGATGACGCATCAATCATCTCCCTTAATATTAATATTCTGCATTTCCAACTGTTCTTGGATATGGAATTACATCTCTGATGTTTGACACACCTGTCAGATACATAATAATTCTTTCAAATCCCAATCCATAGCCTGCATGCTTTGTTCCGCCATATTTTCTTAAGTTCAGATACCAGCTGTAATCCTCCTCTTTCAAATCAAGCTCTTTCATTCTCTCAAGCAGCACATCAAGTCTTTCTTCTCTCTGGCTTCCGCCAATGATTTCACCAACACCAGGAACAAGCAAGTCCATAGCGGCAACTGTTTTGTTGTCATCATTAAGACGCATATAAAAAGCCTTGATTTCCTTTGGATAGTCAATAACAAAAACAGGTTTGTTATATACTTTTTCAGTCAAATATCTTTCATGCTCTGTCTGCAAATCGCAACCCCATTCAACAGGGTAGGAGAAATTCTCCCCACTCTTTTTCAAAAGCTCAACCGCTTCTGTGTAAGTAACCTTTTCATAGTCGCTTGACGCTAACTTTTCAAGTCTTTCCAAAAGACCCTTATCAACAAAACTGTTGAAAAATTCAAGTTCCTGACGGCAGTTGGTGAGAACGTGATTGATTATGAACTTGATCATGTCCCAAGCAAGCTGCATATTGTCATCAAGATCCGCAAAAGCAATTTCGGGTTCAATCATC
>JAZNGS010000097.1:0-3347 GCA_045576555.1 Clostridia bacterium
GTTTTGACAAAAAATAACACTTGACAAAATGCAAATATATAGTTATAATATATATCTAATATTTCAATGATATGCCAAACAAAAAAACATCTGATATTCTCATCAGATGTTTTTTTCATCTATTTCATATCTTTTAGCAAACCGTCAATTATCTCTTCTTTTGTCTTAATTTCCTTTATCTTATTATCTTCGTTTGTTATAAAAACAAAGCATTTAGAGTTTGGACGAAATTTTTTTGCGACTTCTATTAATGATGTTTTTTCGTCCGCACCAATTAACTTTGCATATTTAGTTTTTTTCTCATTGTTTTTTTCTCGTGCATATAAAAGTTCTTTTAATAAATTTGTGTCATATTTTTCTTTTGAAAAAATTATATTCCCTATCAAAAACACAATAAATATACACATTGAGGGATTAAATTGCTCGATATACAACAAATAAGAGAAAAAAAGAAGGACAATGCCCAAAAAAACAGCCGAAACAACTCTCATCACGCGGTTTCCGCCATCATAACCAAAACGATAATTTAGCGTTTTTTTCAAAATCATACCGCCGTCTAATGGAATGATCGGAAGAATGTTTATTACAAAAAGTGCAAGATTTTTATAATAAAAGTCCAGCAGCAATTCATTTTTCAATCCAACAAAACCAACAACCAATGCCATCAGGATATTTGAAAGTGGTCCTGAAAGATAGAGAATAATCTCATCAGAAAGATTATATATTATCGTATTTTTAAGTTTTAGGTTAAGTCCAAAAGGATAAAAAGTTATGTGCGAACATTTTAGTCCTATACATTTTGCACTGACAAGATGAGATAATGCGTGTATAGTCATAATAACATAACTTATTGCAAAAATTTCCAATTGTCTGTTAATATAGCAAAAGACAGCCATAACAACAAAAAGCCAGTGAACATATAAGAATTTACCTATTTTAATCAAAAAACATCACCCGCAAGTATTTTATTCACTTACAGGTGATGCTATGATTTTTAAATTACATAAAACAAAATATAGAACATATGAAGAATACTTGCTATAACAACAAATAAATGAAATACTGAATGCATATATCTTTTTTTCTTAAAGAAATAATAGAATAATGCGCCGATGGTATAGCTTATTCCGCCACCTGCCAAAAGCCACATTCCACCGTTCTCAACCAGATAAGGCAGTGCTTTATACGCAAAAACTATTGCCCATCCCATCAACAAATAACAAATGGCAGAAAATGTTTTAAATTTCTTTATATCTATGGAATTAAGAGTTATTCCCAATATTGCCGCTGCCCACACAGTTCCAAAAATCACCCACGCAGTTACCGTGTCAAATTCACGCAGGGTACATAGTGCAATCGGAGTATAAGTACCTGCAATTAACAAAAATATCGAACAATGGTCAATTACCTGAAAAACTTTTTTCGCCATCAAATGAGGTCTTAATCCGTGGTATATCGATGACATTGTGTATAAAATTATCATCGAAGCACCATAAATTGAGCTTCCAACTACACCATAAACATTTCCTTTTACTGCTGAAAAGACAACACATAATACAAGTGCGACAATTCCAACTCCACCCCCAACAATGTGAGATACCATATTGAATATTTCCTCACCTCTTGTGTAATCGGGCAAATGTCTTTCCGACAGCTTCTCTCTTACCATTTTAAGCCTCCATTAATTATCTCTTTATTTTCATTGTAGTAGTTTTCTCCATTTCAACATCTGTCAATTCTATTTCTTTTATTTTCTTATAAGAAATCAGTTTTTCATTCACTTCTGCAACAAATGCATCAACTTCCTTTTTAGACTCTTCATAACCATTTCCAGGATAATAAACAATCTTTGCACTAATACAATCTTTTCCTTTTTCGGTATTATTATACACAATACATTCTTTAATGAATTTACATTCATCCAAAAGGGATTCAATTTCCTCAGGGAATACATTTTTACCATTTTCCAAAACAATTACATTTTTCTTTCTTCCCGATATGAACACAAATCCATCGTTATCAATATATCCCAAATCTCCTGTATAGAAATATCCGTTCTTCATAACCTTATTATTGTTTTCTTCATCTTTATAATATCCGAGCATAACCATATCGCCCTTGACAATGATTTCTCCAATACCATTTTCATCAGGCTCAAAAATTCTCACATCTGCATTAGGCAACGCCTTTCCTACAGAGTTCGCTCTCATATTCTTGTTATTTTCAGCAGTAATACAAGGTGATGTTTCTGACAATCCATATCCTTGAATTGAGAAAATTCCTATGTCATTATAAAACTTTAATACTTGAGGATTTGCTGCAGCTGCTCCAACAATTATTATTCTCAAATGTCCGCCCAAACCATCAATGATTTCTTTAAAAATCTTTCTTCTTATATCAATTCCAAACTTTCTTAAAAGTGATGTAATCTTGATACCTGTCTGGACTTTTTCAAGCTTGTTCATTTTAACAAGCTTTCTGTTGATTGTTTTATAAATCTCGTCAATAATTTTTGGCACCGCAACCATTATTGTAACGCCATATTCATTAAGACACTTATCGACTCTTAAGCCTTCGCAGAATACATTACAAATACCATTACTCAAAAAGAGTAAAATCTGCATCATACCAAATGCATGATGGAACGGTAAAATTGCCATATTAACATCATCAGTACGGAAACTAATCCATTTGTTTAGTCCGTAAACATCTGCCATAAGATTTTTCTGGCTTAACATTACTGCCTTTGATTTTGATGTAGTTCCTGATGTGAAGAGCAAAACACTCATTTTTTCACTATCAGGTACAATTATATCATATTCCGCGTCATTGTCAAGGGCCTCCCCCTCTGACATCACCATATCAAAATCTTCATTATCAGTACATATTTTAATTATATCTTCCCTATCCTTTAATATATCAGCATATTCCTCTGCATAAAAAATTGCATTTGCTTCCGAACGAGCAAGCTGGTCATTAATTTCAAACTCCATCAATCCCTTGTCAAGCGGAACAACAATGCTGTCTGTTGAAAGAACTGACAACCAAACAAGCATCCATCTGTAGCTATTCTTTCCTATCACTGCAATTCTTTTGCCTTTTAATCCTTTTGAGATAAGATACTTTGACACAATTTTTATTTCTTTTTCCAATCTCTTATATGTAATATCATCATATCTTACATTTTTTCCTTCCCTTATTTTCACTTTAAATGCAATATTGTCAGGATATTTTATTGCTGAACTTGCGATTAGCTCCCTGATATTTTTAAATTCTTTAATCATATTTACACCCCATTTAATTTTATAAATTACTTTATCTAGTTTTTAGAACTATATTACCATATT
>JAZNGS010000098.1:0-10725 GCA_045576555.1 Clostridia bacterium
GTTCCTGTTTACGGAACAAGGCTCACAATTGCTCTGGTTGAAATGAAACTAAAGGAGCACAATCTTTTGTCAAGCGTTAAGGTTGTGAATGTGAGAGCAGGGTCGCTTGTTTCTGTGGACAGCATTTTAAAGTGGAATTTATAAGAACAAACCACTCAATTGCCGACTCTGTTGCGTTAGCAATAACCACACCACAAGGAACAGTTTTGCATATGGGTGACTTTAAGATTGACACAACTCCGATTGTTGGCGATATGATTGACTTAACAAGGCTTGGAGAGCTTGGAAAACAGGGAGTTTTGGCGCTTTTGTCGGATAGTACAAACGCAGAACGCCCAGGGTACGCGATGAGTGAGAGAAGTGTCGGCGAAAACTTTGATAATATTTTCAAAAACTGCAAAAAAAGAATTATTGTCGCAACCTTTGCATCTAATGTGCACAGAGTTCAGCAGATAATAAATGCGGCGGTTGCAAATGGCAGAAAGGTCGCAGTTTCAGGCAGAAGCATGGAAACGATTGTTGAAATTTCCGTTATGCTCGGATATATGAAAGTTCCTCAAGGGGTTTTGATTAACCTTGACAGTATTAATAAATATAACCCTGAACAGATTGTAATTATCACAACAGGCAGTCAGGGAGAACCAATGAGTGCTTTAACAAGAATGGCATTTTCTGACCACAGAAAAGTTGAAATAACAAAAAATGACCTTATTATCATTTCTGCAACACCAATTCCGGGTAACGAAAAAACAGTTGCCGCGGTCACAAATGAACTTTTCAAAATTGGTGCAGAGGTAATTTATAGTGCGCTTGCAGATGTCCATGTTTCAGGACACGCCTGCTCTGAAGAATTAAAGCTTATTTTAGCTCTCACCAAGCCAAAATATTTCATTCCTGTTCACGGTGAACACAGACACCTTGTTTTCCACAAGCAGTTAGCCGAAAAAATAGGAATTGCAGAGGAAGATGTGTTCATACTCACAAATGGCTCGGTTTTGGAGCTTGACGAGAATGGGGCAAAGGTTTCAGGTACAGTTCATTCGGGAAAAATTTTGGTTGATGGTCTTGGTGTCGGAGATGTGGGTAACATTGTTCTTCGTGACAGAAAATTATTGGCACAGGACGGTCTTATTATTGTTGTCGCATCCCTTGACTCAAAAACAGGTCAGCTTGTTTCAGGTCCTGATATTATATCAAGAGGCTTTGTCTATGTCAGAGAGTCGGAGGACATCATCGACCATGTCCGTGAGGTTGCCAGAGAAAGCCTTGAGAAATGCAACAAAAATGGTAATAGCGATTGGATGACCGTTAAATCGACAGTTAAGAATAATATCTCTAAATATATATATGAAACAACTAATCGTTCACCAATGATATTGCCGATATTAATGGATATATAATAAAAAGCTGTGATTTTTCACAGCTTTTTTTCTTAAAATATTGACAAATTTTTTCTCTTTTTATATAATTGTATTATCAATAGTATGGAGGAATTATTATGAATAACACAAGAAAAATGTCAACTAAGACTATGGTTTTGGGTGCTATACTCACAGCACTTGTAATTGTTTTACAATATATCAGCATGGCTATAAGATTCGGTACATTTTCAATTACATTATCACTTACTCCTGTTGTTATCGGCGCATTGACCTGTGGTGTGGGAATGGGTGCGTGGCTTGGCTTGGTTTTCGGAGCTGCTGTGCTTTTTACCGGAGATGCAGCACCTTTTTGGGCAGTTGCCCCATTTGCAACTTTTGCAACGGTTATTTTAAAGGGAATTGCAAGTGGAGTTATTCCTGCATTGACTTATAAGCTTTTAAAAGGAAAAAATAAAGCTTTCGCAACAGCATTAGCATCTATTTTAAGTCCTATTGCCAATACGGGTGTGTTCTTGATAGGATGCGTATTGTTTTTTATTCCGACGCTGGTTGAATGGTATGGGAACATAACAGCCTTTTTAGTCACAATATTCAGCTTTAATTTTGTAATAGAGCTTGTGTTGAATATTGTTTTGAGTCCTGTTATTTTAAGAGTTCTAAATATAAAAAGAGGTTAAAATATGATTTTAGCATTAGATGTTGGAAACACAAATATAGTTGTTGGATGTGTTGATGAGGAAAATATTTTCTTCGAATGCAGACTTTCAACGGACAAAAATAAGACCGAGGCAGAATATGCAGTTATTTTTAAAAACCTGATTGATATTTATGATGTTGATATGAATAAAATCAACGGTGCAATTATTTCATCAGTTGTGCCGCCGATTACAAATGTTTTGAAAAATGCAGTGTTTACTGTGACAGGATATGAGCCTGTTGAGGTAGATATAAGAATGAATCACGGATTAAAAATCAATACAAAAAATCCTGATGAATTGGGAAATGACTTGATTGTTGCAGCAGTTGCGGCGATGGACAAATATAAACCCCCATTAATCATATTTGATATGGGCACTGCAACAACAATTTCAGTTATTGATAAAGACGGAGTATTTTTGGGAGTATCAATTCTTCCCGGAGTGAAAACTGCAATGAACGCACTTTTTGATAATGCCTCGCAGCTTCCTGCAATAAAAATTGAAGCACCAAAGAGTGTTATCGGAACAAATACAATTGAATGTATGCAAAGCGGTGCAGTTTACGGAAACGCATCAATGATGGACGGAATGATTGACAGAATTGAAAAAGAGCTTGGCGAGAAAACAACAGTTTTAGCAACAGGCGGTCTTGCAAGGTTTTTAATTCCTCATTGTACTCATAATATTGAATGTGATGAAAATATGATGCTAAAAGGTCTGAAGATACTTTACGAAAGAAATAAATAGTTTAGAACAGAGAAATTGGATGCAGATTGCTGTTTTGCAGTTCGGGTGCTGTACTTGTGTACCGCGCCGAACAAAAAATAATGATATGCGCCAATTTCTCTGTTCTGCAAAATAATTAAAAAAATTTAGAAAATTACTTGACAAGCTATTGACATTTGTGTTATACTAACTACGATTGAGGTGTAGCTTCTTTTTTTTTGCGTGTAAAAAAAGCTGTCAAGAGCTATCCTGGATAAACTACTAAACGGAGGTGTAGGGCATGAGAGTTAAAATAACATTGGCATGTTCAGAGTGCAAGCAGAGAAATTACAATACTGTTAAGAACAAGAAGTACGACCCTGACAGATTGGAAATGAACAAGTATTGCAGATTCTGCAGAAAGCATACTCTTCACAAGGAAACAAAATAAGATAAGGAGTGATTAATATGGCTGATACAGCAGCGAACAAGAAAAAGGTTAACAAGCTTGCAAAATTCTTCAAAGAGACAAAGTCTGAATTGAAAAAGGTTACATGGCCAAGCAAGAATCAATTAATCAACAACACCCTTATCATTTTAGCTTTTATCGTTATCACAGCTATAATTCTGTCTGTATGCGATGTTGTATTTGCTTGGGTTATAGACTTTGTGACAAATCTTCTGTAATAAAGGAGAGTTATTATGAACGAAGAAGCAAAGTGGTATATAGTTCATACCTACTCAGGATATGAAAACAAGGTTAAGGCAAATATAGAAAAATCAGTTGAAAACCGAGGAATTGAGCACTTGATTTTGGATGTTCAGGTTCCGCTTGAGGATGTTGTCGAAGACAAAGACGGTGTTGAAAAGGTTGTTAAACGAAAGATATTCCCGGGATATGTCATCATCAATATGATTATGAATGACGAAAGCTGGTATGTTGTTCGTAACACAAGAGGTGTTACAGGATTTGTTGGCCCCGGCTCAAAGCCTGTTCCGCTTATGCCCGAAGAGGTTGAGAGACTTGGCTTTGCGAATGTTCGAATGCAAAATATCGAAATCGGCGTTGGCGACCATGTCAGCATTAAGCAAGGTCCTATGGAAGGATTTTCAGGCAGAGTTGCTCAAGTTAACGAAGCAACAAGAAAAATTACCGTTATGGTTTCAATGTTCGGCAGAGAAACACCTGTCGAGGTTGAGCACAGTCAGGTTACATTGCTTGACTAAACAAATTAGTAAATAAATGCTTTTTAGCGTTTATATATCCCTCTGGTAACAGTGGGAGGGCGAAAAGCCCGCAATTACCACATTATGCAGATTTTTCTGCAAAGATTTAGGAGGTGGCCTTTATGGCACAAAAAATAGTAGGTTATATCAAGTTACAAATTCCTGCAGGTAAAGCAACACCGGCTCCACCGGTTGGTCCTGCTCTTGGACAGCATGGTGTTAACATTATGCAGTTCACAAAGGAATTTAACGAAAAGACAGCGAAGGATGCAGGTCTTATCATTCCTGTAGTTATTACAGTTTATGCAGACCGTTCATTCTCATTCATCACAAAGACTCCGCCCGCTGCAGTTTTGCTTAAGAAAGCTTGCAAAATTCAAAGTGGTTCAGGTGTTCCTAACAAAACAAAGGTTGCAACAATTTCAAAGGCAGATTTGCAAGCTATTGCAGAACAAAAGATGCCTGATTTGAATGCAGCAAGTGTTGAAGCAGCTATGAGCATGATTGCTGGTACAGCAAGAAGTATGGGTATTGTAGTGGGAGATTAATTGCCACGAAAAGCAATTTTAAAATCAGTGGGAGAGGTTATGAAGACCTTGTTTGACCACATAAGGAGGAAATAATATGTTTAGAGGAAAAAAATATCAGGATAGTGTAAAACTAATTGATAAGACAATGCAATATGATCCTGCCGAAGCTATGGAGCTTATCACAAAAACAGCGAAAGCAAAGTTTGACGAAACTGTTGAAGCTCATATCAAGCTCGGCGTTGATTCAAGACACGCAGACCAACAGGTTAGAGGAGCTATAGTTCTCCCGCACGGAACAGGTAAAACAGCAAAGATTTTGGTGTTTGCTAAAGGCGCAAAGGCTGACGAAGCAACTGCTGCTGGTGCAGACTATGTAGGCGAAATGGAACTTGTGACAAAAATTCAAAACGAAAACTGGTTCGATTTTGATGTTGTTGTTGCTACTCCTGACATGATGGGCGTAGTTGGCCGTTTGGGTAAGGTATTGGGACCTAAGGGCTTGATGCCATCACCAAAAGCAGGAACAGTTACAATGGATGTTGCTAAGGCAATTGCTGAAATTAAGTCAGGTAAGATCGAATATAAACTTGACAAAACAAACATTATCCACTGCCCAATAGGAAAAGTTTCTTTTGGTAAGGATAAGTTGACAGAAAACTTTGAAGCATTGATGGGCGCTATTATCAAAGCAAAGCCATCAGCTGCAAAGGGACAATATTTAAGAAGTGTTGCCGTTGCCTCAACAATGGGCCCTGGCATCAGAATTAATGGTTCAAAACTTTAATTCTTAAGAAATTTTTAAATTTCTATTGACATTTAGTTTTATTTGTGGTACAATTCCACAGGTAAATATAAATCCGCAGACAGCAGGCAAAAAGGTAAGTCCTGCCGAGGGTAGTATTTAGTTAACGATTATTTGGTTACTAATGGCTCTTTGCGTGTCTGTGGCAAAGAGCCTTCATTTTTTTGAAGGCATAAACTTTTTACAGGAGGTGAAATGTTAAATGCCAAGTGAGAAGGTTTTAGAAGCAAAAAAAGCACAAGTTGGTGAATTGGTTGAAGTTTTGAAAGGCGCTACAACAGGTGTCCTTGTTGATTACAGAGGTTTAACTGTTGAAGAAGATACAAAATTGAGAAACAATTTAAGAGCAGCAGGTGTTAAATATTTTGTTGTAAAGAACACATTACTTCGTTTAGCAGCAAATCAAACAGGTCTTGAAGATTTAGATTCAATTTTACATGGTCCAACAGCTTTGGCAGTTTCAGAGGACGCAGTTGCTCCGGCAAAGGTTCTTGCTGATTTTGCAAAAGAAAATGAGACATTGGAAATTAAATCAGGCTTCATGGACGGAAAGGTTTTGTCATTGGACGAAATCAAAACTCTTGCAAAGACTCCAAGCAAGGAGACTCTTATTGCAAAGATTATGGGCAGCTTGAATTCCCCTATTTCGGGACTTGCAAGATTGCTTAGCACAATCGCAGAAGGCGGCGTTGAAATTGCTGACCTTATTGCAAAAAAAGCAGGAGAAGCTCCTGCTGAAACTCCGGTTGAAGAAGCTCCAGCAGAAGCACCGGTTGAAGAAACACCAGCAGAAGAAACACCGGTTGCAGAAGAAGCTGCAACAGAAGAAGCTCCAGCAGCAGAAGCTGCAGAGGATGCAGAATAATTTACAAAAGGCAAAAATTGCCTGATAATTAATTTTAGGAGGTAAAATAAAATGGCAGATATTCAAAAAATACTTGATGATATCAAAGAATTAAAATTGTTAGAGGTTGCAGAGCTTGTTAAGCTTATGGAAGAAGAATTCGGCGTTTCAGCTGCTGCTCCTGTTATGGTTGCAGGCGCTGCTGCTGCTGAAGGTGGCGCAGGTGCTGCTGAACAGTCAGAATTTGAAGTTGTACTTGCAGACGCAGGTGCTTCAAAGCTTGGCGTAATCAAGGTTGTAAGAGAACTTACAGGTCTTGGCTTGAAGGAAGCAAAAGAATTAGTTGACGGTGCTCCAAAGTCATTGAAGACAGGCGTTGCTAAGGAAGAAGCTGAAGCAATGAAGGCTAAGCTTGAAGAAGCTGGCGCAAAGGTTGAATTGAAATAATTATAATTTAACTTATTCATAGCTTAAGAAACGGAGAATTATATATGATTTGTGACCTATCCGCAATATTAAAGGATTATGGTGGCACTATGTCCGTAAAGGACATATGCAGGCTGTCCGACACAGAGTTTTTGGGTGAAGATTTGTCTTTTCCTGATGGACTCCTTGTTGACGGAAAAATCACCAATAATACTAAATCTCTGCATTTTACAGCTAAGGTAACCGGCAGATTGCAGGCACATTGTGCTCGTTGCAGAACGACGGTTTTTGAAGATGTCGAATTTGACATTTCCGAAATTCTCGTAAGAGATGAGGAGGCAAGCTCGACAGATGAGGACATAGTAGTATTTTCAGGTCATGAGGTTGACTTGGGCGAAATTGTGATTGACAATTTCCTCCTGAACACCTCAGGGAAATATCTATGCAAAGAGGATTGCAAGGGACTTTGTCCCAAATGCGGTCAGGACTTAAATATTAAAGAATGTGATTGCAGAGACGACGAAATAGACCCAAGATGGGCAGGATTGGCTCAAATCATGAAAAATTCCGAAACCGAATAAGGAGGTGCGATTGAGATGGCAGTACCTAAGGGTAAAGTATCGAGATCAAGAAGAGATAAAAGACGCGCTAACTGGAAATTAACTGTTCCTGGAATGGTTGAGTGTCCACAGTGTCACGAATATAAGATGCCTCATAGAGTTTGTAAGGCTTGCGGTTATTACAACGGTAAAGAGGTAATAAAGGTATCTAACGATTAATTTTAAAGGCGGCTTTTTTAAAGCCGCCTTTATTTCATTTACTTGGAGTGTAAAATGAGAAAAATAGGTGTAATTGATATTGGTACAAATACTGTGCGTGCAGTTGGTTATGATGCGGATACTATAAAACCAAGTTGTGAAAAGGTATTCGAATCAAATATTTTAAAACATACAAAGGATGGAAATTTGTCTTTTGATGGCATCAAAGAATTAGGACAGGTTATAAAAAAAGAAATTGAGTTTTTTAAAGAAAATGGAATTTCTGAAATCTATGCATTCGCGACCTCTGCGATGCGCGATGTTAAAAACTTTGATGAGGTAAAAGAATATTGCGAAATAGAAATAGAGCTTTTGGGTGAGGAAGATGAGGCAAAGTGCGATTTCTATGCGCTAACCAATGAACTTGGAGAAAATTCATCAGGTGTCGGCATTGATTTGGGTGGCGGAAGCTGTCAGGTAATTGCTTTTAAAGATGGAAAGATTGAATTTTTTTCTTCATTTCCGATTGGAGTAAAAAGATTATATAATAAATTTGGAAAATACAACTCTCAAAATAAAAATGAGATTTTAGAATATATAAAAAGTATTGTTGGCGATGTGCCAAAGGAAAACTGCTTGTATGTTATGGGCGGAACAGGCAAAAAAATCAGAAATATCTTGAAAAAAGGAAAGTTTTTGATTGATGAGCTTGATAATGATGCTCAATTTAGCGAATATCAGGATAAGTATTCAACGATTAACACCATACCATATGGTGCTTTGGTTATAAAATATATGGCGAAGAACGAAATTAAAATAATGGATTGCGGTTCAAGGGATGGTTTTGTTATAAAAAAGAGGTGATATTGTGCAGGAAATTTCATCACTAAAGGGAATAGGAAAAATAAGAAGTGAGCAGTTTATGAAAAAGGGAATTAAAACTGTTTCTGATCTTCTTAACTATTTTCCGCGCGATTATGAGGACCGTTCAAACACACGCGATATTGTGGATTGCATATCGGGTGAAGATGTTTTAATCAAGGGTGTGGTATTAACACCCATAAAGGAAAACCGAATTCGCAAAAATATGGTCATTTATACAATGGCTGTCGGTGATGATACAGGCATAATATCAATGACCTGGTATAATAATAGGTTTGTTAAAAAAGCGTTTAAAATGGGAGAGGAATTTGTGTTTTTTGGGAAAATAAACCCCAAATCTCGCAAAAAAGAGATGATAAACCCACTTTATGAAAGAGTGGGGAAAGAAAAGTTTATGGGAAAAATTGTTCCTGTTTATCCGCTTTGGTCTAATATGACGCAAAAAGTAATCCAGTCCGCTATGGCAGAGGCGATAAAACATAAAGGGACACTAAACGAATATTTGCCGAATAGCGTCATTTTGGAAAATAATCTCTGCGGAATTAATGAGGCAATAGAGGATATACATTTCCCTAAAACCTTTGATGATTTTTTCAAAGCAAGGGAAAGGCTTGTTTTTGAGGAGCTTTTGTTTTTGCAGCTTGCCCTTATGTATAAGAGAGAGGAAAATAACGAAATCAAAAGAGAGCCTTTTGGGGACACAAAATGTTCCGTTAAATTTTTAAAGCTGTTGCCTTTTGAAATGACAGATGCACAAAAGAGAACTCTAAAAGAGATACTATATGATTTAAAAAAGGACAAGCCTATGAACAGGCTTATTCAGGGTGATGTTGGCTCTGGAAAAACTGCGGTTGCGGCAGCTTGTATGTATGTGGCGGTCAAAAATGGGTATCAAACTGCTATTATGGCACCGACAGAAATTTTAGCAACACAGCATTTTGAAACCTTTTTGCAATTTTTCAAGGATACAGATATTAATATGTGTCTTTTGACAGGCTCAACCAAAAAGAAAAAAGACATTTATGAAAAAATCAAAAATGGTGAGTTTGATATTGTCATAGGAACTCATGCAATTATTCAGGAGTCAGTTGAATATGAAAATTTAGGGCTTGTTATTGCTGATGAGCAACACCGCTTTGGTGTCTTTCAAAGAGCAAAGCTCACCAACAAAGGTGAGGGAGTGCATACTCTTATTATGACCGCAACTCCGATACCAAGAACATTAGCATTCACTCTTTACGGAGATTTGGATATATCGGTGATAGATGAACTTCCTCCTGGCAGAAAACCTGTTTTAACCTATGCAGTGGGCGAGGAAATGAGACAAAGAATTGATGCATTTATAGATAAAAATATAAAACTTGGTGCACAGTGTTATGTTGTGTGTCCGTTGATTGAAGAAACGCAATCGGGGGACATAAAAAACGCAACGGATTTATCAATAAAACTTGCAAAGAAATTTCCGCAGTATAGAGTGGGACTTATTCACGGTAAAATGAAGCAGACTGAAAAAGACGAGGTTATGGGTGCATTTGCAAGGGGAGAGATTAATATTTTGGTGTCGACCACAGTTATTGAGGTGGGAGTGAATGTTCCCAATGCAACAGTTATGATTATTGAAAATGCAGAAAAATTCGGTCTTTCGCAGCTTCATCAGTTAAGGGGAAGAGTTGGCAGAGGAAACGACCAATCTTATTGTATTATGTTTGCGCAAGGCACAAGCGATATTACAAAAAGGCGAATGGAAATAATGTGCAAAACCAATGACGGATTTTTAATATCGGAGGAAGACTTAAAACTGCGCGGTCCTGGTGACTTTTTTGGAACTCGTCAGCATGGCTTGCCCGAATTAAAGATTGCAAACTTGTTTAAAGATATGAAAATTATGAAAAAAGCAAAAATTTCGGCTCAAAAAATCATATCGGAAGATGAGTCGCTTTCATCAAAAGAAAACGAAGGAATTTTGGAAAAAATTAAGGAAATGTTTAGTGATAATATAGCACTAAATTAAAAAAACTATTAAATTACTATATTTTTTTAGATTTTTTGTATTTTTTTCGCAAATAATGTTGACCTTTTGATAAATTTAAGTTAAAATATATATGATATAGATATGTGTGAGAAGTGTTTTTGAAAGGATTGGCGGTATGAGGATTATATCCGGAAAATGTCGCGGACAGAGATTGGCAGAGTTTGACGGAATGGATATTCGTCCGACAACGGACAGAGTGAGAGAGTCATTGTTTAATCTCATTTCGGATTATGTCATGGACGCAAATGTATTGGACCTTTTCGGAGGGAGTGGTGCGTTGAGTCTTGAGTCAATCAGTCGAGGTGCAATATCCGCCACTGTGTGCGATATTGAAAAAAAAGCGATTGAGCTTATAACTCATAACGCCGAACAGTTAAGAGTTTTTGACCAGCTGACAATTCTTCATAAATCAGCAGAGCAATTTCTTAACGAAAACAAA
>JAZNGS010000099.1:0-4884 GCA_045576555.1 Clostridia bacterium
TAAACACAGTTCAAAAAGCTGTATCATCAAAATCTGTTATGCCTATATTGGAGTGTGTTAAGATTGAAGCGTATCTTGACGGTTCTGTTATAATGACTGCAAACAATTTGGATATATGCGTTGAATATAAAGCAGAGGGAAATGTTAATGAACCAGGATCAATTGCAATCAGCTCAAAAATGCTTGGTGAAATCATAAGAAGATTTCCGGATAGTGATGTTTTAATGTCAGTTAATGATGAAAATAATGTGATGTTACTTCGATGCGGAAAAAGTGAATTTAATATTCAAGGGTTAAATTCAAAAGATTATCCATCAGTTCCTGAAGTAGAAGAAATTTATAATTTTTCAATTTCACAGGAAAAATTAAAGAGAATGATTAGAAAAACTATTTTTTCAACATCTGCAAATGAAGCAAAAAGACCTATTCTAACAGGCTCATTATTTGAAATAAACACAGGTGTTTTGACAGTTGCAGCATCTGACGGATATAGAATTGCAAAAATAGAATCAGTTGTTGATTCATCACTAAAGGATATAAAAATAGTTATCCCCGGTCTTACTCAAAAAGAGCTTTTGAAAGTATTGGAAGATAATGATGAAAAGGTAAATATTGTTATTGCAAAGAGATATGTTAAATTTGAATTTGAAAATTTCACAATTTTCTCACGATTATTAGAGGGTGAATACATAAACTATAAACCAATATTTAATACTCCGAATGCAATTGTTGTTAATGCCAATACCAAAAATTTAGTTGAAAGTATTGAAAGAACTGCCTTGATTATAAATGATGATATTATGGCAAAGAACGAAAAGGTACCTGTTCGTCTTATTATTTCAAATGATAAAATTGAAATGACCTGTTCAACAGGAAAGGGTAAGACAAGCGATATGATTGAAGCATCAAAAATAGGTGATGATATTGAAATAGGATTCAATCACAGATATTTATTAGAGGCTCTTCGTTGCTGTGAAGATGAAACAGTTAAGATTGAAATGTCTAATCCAAAGGGAGCTTGTTTCATTAAGCCTACCAAAAATAATGATTATATATATATGATTTTACCTGTAAGATTATATGAAGATAAATAAAAAGGAATTGAGCTTATGGAAATAGAGAGAATTGTAAGCTATTATAATGATGAAAATTGTTATCTTGTTTATGATGAAGAAAAAAATGGAATTATAATTGACCCTGGCAGTGAAGCATCAGTAATTTTAGATGTTATCAAAGAAAAAGGGGTAAGTGTTTCTCATATTTTCCTAACCCATTGTCACTATGACCATATAGGAGGTCTTGGTGAATTGAGGGTGGCTTTGGGTGCAAAAGTTTATGCAAGTTTTGAGTGTAATCAGAATATTCAAAATCCGCAGGTTAATATGTCAATTTTTCAACAAAAGGTTATAAGAGCATTACCTGCTGATGAAATAGTGACAGACGGAACTATCATAAAAGTAGGAGATTTGGAAATAAAAACAATTTTCACTCCCGGACACACAAATGGAGGAGTTTGTTATTTGATTGGTGAAGATTTATTTTCAGGGGATACTTTGTTTTTAAGAAATGTTGGAAGATGGGATTTGCCAAAGGGTGATGAAGAAAGTTTAAAAAAATCAATTACAAATAAATTATATACTCTTGATGATGATATAATTGTTCATCCGGGTCATGGTAATGACACAAAAATATATTACGAAAAAAGATATAATACATATGTGAGAGGATAATATGGAGTTAATTCAAAGAGGGTATTCCTGTGCATATGATATGGATATTTTCATTAAAATATTTTTTGGGGAAAATGAAGATGGAATAATTTTAACAGACCTTTCTCACAAAGACGATTTAATAAATGTTTATGTAGAGATAATTTTTGATGGAAAAAGCTATATAAATGAGTGTAGTTATGAATTTTCGTCAAAAGAAAAGGATGAAAAATTAATTAAGAAAAATTACACTTGTTCCTTAACAAAAGCATTTTGCCAGACAGCACAAAAAATAAGAAATATAGAACTTCCCTGGGGTGTTATGTCAGGAATAAGACCTGCTAAAGTTGTGAGAAAATATAGGGAAGACGGATATTCTGATGACGAGATAAAAGAAATTTTAAAGAATTTATATAATTTAAAAGAAGAAAAATCAGATTTAGCAATGAAAGTTGCTGATAATGAAAAAAGAATTTTATCAATGATAGGGGAAAAATCGGTTAGTTTATATATAGGAATTCCATTTTGTCCGACCAGATGTCTATATTGTTCCTTTGTTTCAACAGATATAAGAAAAAGCGGAAAATATATGGACGAGTTTTCCGACTTATTGGTAGAAGAAATAAAAAAGACAAAAGAAGTTTTAGATAAATGTTCATTTTATGTTGAAAATATTTATATCGGCGGAGGAACTCCGACAACTTTGTCTTTAGAAAATTTAGAAAAGATTTTTAATGCATTAAATGAATACATAATCACAGATAAATTAAAGGAATACACTCTTGAAGCAGGCAGACCTGATACAATAACAAGAGAAAAGTTAGTTTTATCAAAACAAAAGGGAGTAAACAGAATAAGCATCAATCCGCAGACAATGAATGATGTAACTTTAAAGAAAATAGGAAGATGTCATTCGTCAGATATGATAAGAGATGCTTACAAAATGGCAAGAGAATGCGGTTTTGATTGCATTAATATGGACCTGATTGCAGGACTTCCTGATGAAAACTTTGAAATGTTTAAATATAGTTTGGACGAAGTTATAAAAATGAATCCTGAAAATATAACAGTTCATTCAATGTGCGTTAAAAAAGCGGCGTCATTGAGATTTTCAAATGTTGAACTCACAAAGGGCAATGAGATGAATAAGATGCTTAACTATACTCAAAAGTGTATGAAGAATGAGGGAAAAGAGCCTTATTATATGTATAGACAGAAAAATATTTCAGGAAATCTTGAAAATGTGGGATATGCACCAAAAGAAAAAATGTCCTTTTATAATATAAATATTATGGAAGAGGCACAAACGATTGTTGCGCTCGGTGGCGGAGCTGTCACAAAGGTAGTCATTGGGGACAGGATTGAAAGAATATTCAATTTCAAGGACCCTTATGAATATATAAAAAGATTTGATGAGATTTTATCTAAAAAAGATGAAATTTTAAAAATTTATGGTGGGGAAATAAATGGATAATAAAAAGTTAAAAGAAGAGATTTTTCGTGAATACGAACTAAAAAGAGCCGATGCACTCGAAAAAAAGAATATCGAAACTAAAAAAGCATATGAAAAAGCTCCCCAGTTAAAAGAAATCGATAATCAGATAAACGAGTTGGGCTTTGTTGGTATGAAAAATATTTTAAACAAAACCAAATCCGATTTTGATTTTAATAAGAGTATGAATGAGCTTATTAAAAAAAGAGCAAAACTAATCAAGGAAAATAAGATTAATCCTGATTATAACAAACCTTGCTATGAATGCTCGGTATGTAATGACACAGGTTATGATAATAAAAATGAGCTTTGTGAGTGTTTTACAAGAAAGTTGACCGAAATAAAATATAAAAATTCACAGCTTGGAAAAATGCTTGAAGATGCAAGCTTTGAAAATTTCAAGTTAAGCTATTATGATGATAAAGATACAATGAGTCAGGCAAAAAAGGAAGCCAAAGAATTTTGCGAGAGATTTGATGATATAAACTATAACCTGTTTTTCTATGGACAGACAGGTTTGGGAAAAACATTTTTATCATCAATAATTGCTAAAAACCTTTTAGATAAGGGAAAAACTGTTCTTTATGAGAGAGCAACAAAAATGTTTTCTCTTTATGATGACTATAAATTTAAAGACTACACTCTAAAGGAAGATGTTGAAAAACTCTACACCTGCGATTTATTGGTTATTGATGATTTGGGAAGCGAGTTTTTAACAAAAAACGGAGTCGCATTTTTGTTTGATTTGGTAAACGAAAGACTCATAAATAACAAGAAAATAATAATTAACACAAATCTTGATATTTCGCAGTTTTCCGAAAGTTATACTGTGAGATTAACTTCAAGAATTTATGAAAACTTCAAAATATTTGGTTTTAAAGGCGAAGATATAAGAATAAAAAAGCTGATGGAATAGAAATTACCCCAATTACTTGGGGTAATTTTTTCTCATTTATTGCTGCTGTTAGAGTTCATATTATCCATACTCTTTTTAACGCCGTTTCCGACATCTTCAGCGCCATCAATAATTCCGTCTCCTACACTTTCAGCCCCGTCTATAATTCCGTCGCCAACATCTTCAACTGCGTTTGTTCCGCTGTTATTTGAAGAATTGTTACCACCATTGCCTGTGTTGGAATCATTAGAACCGCAACCTGTCAAAATAAGGAATAAAAGTGTTGAAATAAGAATGTATTTCATTTTTTTCATTGTCTTTTCCTCCAATAAATAATTTTACTCTGTTAGTATTGACTCAAAACAAAAAAATATACTTTTTTTAAAAAATTTATTTTTATTGATTATAAAGTATTTTTGTATTATAATAAAAGTGTGAGGATATAAGAAAGGAAATTTATTATGGAATATGCAATTTTTGCAATAGTTATAATATTGCAACTTATAATGATTATTTTATTAATAGCAAAAAAATCTGCCGACATAACAAAGCCGATGAGCGATATGTCGCAAAGCATAACTGCGTCAACTAAATCAATGGGAGAACTGATTTCGACCAATCAAAAAAATGCAGACGAACAGCAACAAAAAATATTGTCCGAGCGTTTTAACAGATTGGAAAATCGTTTTAAGACCTATGAATCAATGACCGAACAGAAAATGGAGGCAATAAGAGAAACTGTTGAGAAAAAACTCACCTCAATTTCGGAGGAAAACTCTAAAAAGTTA
>JAZNGS010000100.1:0-3188 GCA_045576555.1 Clostridia bacterium
GATATGAAAAACGCCATAGTTTGTTGGAGCCTCTTTTCGCAAGCGGAATTCCTGCAATTATCATAACAAGAGGGCTGCAGGTCGGACCTGAAGTTTTTGAGTTGGCAGAAAAATATGATTTAACAGTATTGAGAACAGAAGATTCAACTTCAAATATAATGAGTGCTCTCATCAGCTATCTTAACGTCCAAATTGCACCAAGAGTAACAAGGCATGGTGTTTTGGTTGAGGTATATGGTGAAGGAATTTTGATTATGGGCGACAGCGGTGTTGGTAAAAGCGAAGCCGCAATCGAACTTTTGAAAAGAGGACATAGACTTGTTGCCGATGACGCAGTTGAAATAAAAAGAGTTTCAAGCAGAACTCTTGTTGGCTCTGCACCAGACATCATTCGTCATTTTGTGGAATTAAGAGGTATTGGGGTAATTGATGTCAAGGAAATTTTTGGTATTGGTGCAGTAAAGGATACAGAAAGTATCGATTTGATTATTCACCTTGAACAATGGCAAGAGGGCAAGCAATACGACAGGCTTGGAATGGTTGAGGAATACACAAATATTATGGGTATTAATATTCCGAGTATGACTGTCCCTGTTAAAATCGGAAGAAATATTGCAGTGATAATAGAGGTTGCGGCAATGAACAACAGACAAAAAAGAATGGGCTATAATGCCGCAGTTGAGCTAAACAACAGATTGATGCAGAGAATGCAGGAGCAGCTTGAAGGGTAGTTGTAATTTGTGAGAGCTTATTTGAATATGCTTTAAATATATTGTCTTTTTGGAGGATTTATGAATTTAAAAACCGATTTGAGAGAATTATGCCATGATGTAAGATTTGATGAACCAATGTGTAGGCACACGAGTTTTAAAATCGGAGGTCCGGCAGATATACTTTGCGTTCCTCAAAGTGTTGAGGAAATACAGAATTTGATTAAATATTTTAAAGATAATTCAGTAAATTATATGATAATCGGCAATGGCTCAAATTTGCTTGTGAGCGATTTGGGGATTGATGGTGCAGTTATAAAAATCGGAAATGCTATGAGTGAAATTAAAGTTATCGGTGAAGAAATGATAGTTGATGCCGGTGCATTGCTTTCTAAAACTGCTAATGTTGCATTATCCAATGAACTGACAGGAATTGAGGCGATTTCAGGAATCCCTGGGACTATCGGCGGGGCAATATATATGAATGCAGGTGCCTATGGCACAGAAATAAAGGATGTTTTGAAAAGTGTGACCTTTATTAATGAAGAGGGTGAGGTTAAAACTCTTCCTGCAAAAGATTTAGAATTAGGATACAGAAAAAGTATGTTCACCGATAAAAATGATATAATTCTTTCTTGTGTGTTGAAATTAGAAAAGGGTAACAAGGAAGAAATATCAGAAAAAATGAAGGAATACACAAAACAAAGAACACAGAAACAACCATTGAGTTATCCAAGTGCAGGAAGCACATTCAAAAGACCTGAAGGCTATTTTGCTGCAAAACTTATTGAGGACAGCGGCTTGAAAGGGTATGGTATCGGCGGAGCAAAAATTTCAGAGCTACACGCAGGCTTTGTGATTAATTATAATAATGCAACTGCACAAAATGTTTTGGATTTAATGAAATACACGCAAGAAAAAGTGTTCGAAAAATTCGGCGTGAAAATTGAGCCTGAGGTGAAAATTATCGAAAGGCAATAAGAAAGGGAGAGAAAAATGTCATTTTCATCGGATGTCAAGAAGAAAATATCCGTTATTCAAAATGAGTGCGACACCTGTAATCGTGCCCAGCTTTCTGCTATGGTCAGATATATGGGCAAAGTCAAAGAAAATGGCATAATACTTTCAACTGAAAATGAATCGGTAATAGAATGTTTGCAAAGACTAGTTCTTGAAAATATCGGAATTAATTTAGAATATGAATACAACAAAAAAAGCAGATTGTTTGAAATAGTGATTGAAGATGATGCAATAATCGAAAACTTGTCCGATTTTTTGATGTATTTTGAAGATGAATATAATATGTTTGAATGTTGTCAAATGACATATATCCGTGGTGCATTTTTGGCAGGCGGCTCAATCTCGGATCCTAAAAAAAATTATCACCTTGAATTTGATACAAAATATGAATCGGAAGCGGACAGGCTTTGCAATATGCTAATTAAGCTTGGAATTCCATCAAAGATAACTGTAAGAAAAGGAAGATTTGTTGTATATATTAAGGAATACTCTGCGATTGCCGATGTTCTTGGAATAGTGGGGGATTCTGCATCTGCTCTGGAGATATATAACATTTTTGTTGAAAAGGATGTAAGAAACACAATTAACAGGCAAATGAACTGCGAAAATGCGAATATGGACAAGGTTGCAGATGCTTATATGAAGCACCTTGCGGCAATTGAGAAAATAAAAAATACTATTGGTTTTGAAAAACTTCCCGAAGTTTTACAGGAAATTGCAAAAATAAGAGTGGAACATCCTGAAGACAGTTTAAAGCAATTAGGAGAAAGACTTGAAAATCCGATTGGAAAATCAGGAGTCAATCACAGACTTAACAGAATAGTTCAGATTGCTGATGAATTAGGACAAGCTGATGAAAAATAATTATTTGGAAAGGAAAAATGTATGATACCTTTTGCACATCTACATACTCATACCGAATATTCTCTTTTGGACGGTGCTTCGAGAATTACCGACCTTATTTCGCGTGCAAAAGAATTGGGAATGGAATATATTTCGATAACAGACCATGGTGCAATGTATGGTGTCGTAGATTTTTATAAGGAAGCAAATAAACAGGGAATTAAACCGATTATTGGGTGTGAGGTTTATGTTGCTCCGAGAACAAGATTTGATAAAACTCACGAATATGATTCAAAATATTCGCATCTTATTTTGTTGGCAGAAAATAATATTGGATATAATAATCTTATAAAAATAGTTTCAGCAGGTTTCACAGATGGTTTTTATTATAAACCAAGAGTTGATTATGATTTGTTAAGAGAAAACAGTGAGGGATTAATTGCCCTGTCTGCTTGTATTGCAGGAGAAGTGCCAAAAAAATTATTAAATGATGATTATGAGGGTGCTAAAGAGTCTGCCCAAAAACATATTGAAATATTTGGAAAAGAAAATTATTTTATTGAAATACAAGACCACGGATTAAAGGAACAAAAACAAACCAACCCACTTTTGATA
>JAZNGS010000101.1:0-4239 GCA_045576555.1 Clostridia bacterium
GAGCTTTTAGGTGACAGAAATATAAAATTAAGTGCTGTTCCGGCACTAATTGGGCTTAAAAGTTATAGCTATTTTACCAAGATTTTTCAAAACACATTTGGAGAAACACCGACAGAATATCAAAATAGAATTCTTAATTCAAAAAAAGGTGAATAATAATGCGTTTACTGAAATATTTGTTTGAGGCTATTAATAATGTTCTTCGGTCAAAAAGCAATTCTCTTCAAAAAAAATATATGACTTGGTTTATGGGTATAGTACTAGTACCTATTTTGATTATTATATCAATAGTTTTTACATATTCAGTGTCTAACAGGAATAATCAGATAAAATCGAATCTTACCAAAACTTTGAATATTGCAGAAAATATTGTTTCATCTTCAATAAACTCAATTAACACACAAACCACTTCTATAGTCATAAATCCACGAGTTATACAGGCTATTGCCTCCGATGACCCTGTGAAAGACCATGTGAATATTGCATATTCTCAAGAATTGCTCAAGAATATAACAATTGCTAACGATTTTGTTACATCAGCATCTTTTTACAGTTTTCAAAGTAACTATCTTTTTGGCACAAATGTCGGAGAGTATATACATAATTTCAGCGACCATGAGCAAATTCCCTGGTACAATCACTTTAAAACAACAGGGGAATTTGATTTTATTGTTGAAGCCGATAATAGTGAAGAAAGTCACATTTGCCTCTCAAAAAGCATATACAACGGCAACAAAGTTATTGGAATTGCTGTTTTTTATATAAATATGAATAAGCTTCTATCATTTAATAATGACGAGCAATATGTTTTTGTTTCTAATGTAGATGGAAATGTTTTATTTTCTCATATACCGGAATACACAAAAAGAAATATATATCAAGCAAGCGAATCTTTGTCTGATTTATACTCAGGCGATAAATTAATAAAAATAACTATAGACAGCTCAATGGCAAAAACAAAAATTCCTTATTACGATGCGACTCTTATCGTGATTAACCAGAAAGTGAGTTACTCATTTTTGCCAACCTATTTCTTACTTTTAGTAATAGCTGTTATAATCACTACATTGTTAGGCTTTTTGTTCTCAGCATATTTGATGGATATCTTTTATTCACATATAGCAAAAACAATTTCTTATCTAACGACCGATACCGGAAATAATTATGATGAAACGCAGGACGAATTGACCTGGATTAAAAATCAAATATATACAATTCTTGCTTCTAATCAGGAATTGGAAGCTGAATTAGCACAAAATATTTTAAAACTAAAAAATATGCATCTGGTGTCAATGCAAATTCAGACAAATCCGCATTTTTTGTTTAATGCCTTGAATCTTGCAAGTATGAATGCTATTTCAGAATTAGGAATTGATAATACCACAACAAAAATTATTACTCTAATTTCCGAAATGACCAGAACCACAATGGATATAGAAGAGTATTTTTCGGATATTGGCAATGAGCTTGTTCTTGTTGAAAAATATGTTCAAATAGAAAAATTAAAATATGGCGATGTTTTTGATGTCGAATATGATATAGACAGTTCAATTTTAAAATGCAGGGCTATTAAAATGACTCTTCAACCTATTGTTGAAAATGCATTTAAACATGGTATTCACAGACTTCCCAAGTCAAAAAGAGGTCTTGTTTCCATTTCCATTAAGCCTCATAACAATGTAATTGTTTTTAAAATTCGTGATAACGGCGAGACCGATAATGAGGTAATAAAAAAAGCTAATGAAAATTTGAAGAAGGAGGTTTATACTATACCGAAACATAACATCGGACTAAGAAATGTTAATTCGAGAATAAGAATTCTTTTTGGCGAACAATTTGGCTGTAAAATATACAGAAAAAATAATATGACTGTTTCTGAAATGGTTATCCCCAAAAAACATTCTGACGAATAATCAACAACAAGAAAAAATTTTAAGAAAAAAAGAAAGAGGGTTTATTATGAAAAAAATTGTATCATTATTGCTGGTGCTTTGCATGAGCTTTGCAATCATCCCAAATGCATTTGCATCAACCACTTCTTCAGGCGAGACTACTTATACAGCCTATATGCCTGCAACAGGAGGTTTTACAGGTGACACTAAGATTTATATGGAGGATGACTATGCTAATGCATGCTATCATATAAGACATTTTTTGAGAGACGGACAAAGATTGTATACTTTGGCAGCGATGGCATGGCCTCCAGCTTTGAGAACCAACAGAAGTGAAGATTATCCAGAGCAAAAAGCAACAATCAACAACACAAATAATACTATCACATCAACTGAAACGGGTATTACATATAAATTGCCTGACCTGAATGCTCCAACTGCTGCTGAAATTACAGCTGCACAAGCCTCAACCCCAACTCAATTTCACAAAAAAGAAGCATTGATTCTTGATGCGTTCGGGGTAAGAAATTATGCCTATGGTGCTAAAACAAGCGCTAGTGTCGCATTAAATGCTAATTATGACAAGATTAGTTTCTTGATTGGTGTGGCAGATACTGCTGCTGATATGGTAAGTGAAATTTCAGCTTTCGTAACATACGAAGACGGAAATAATACTCTTCCAGAGGGGGCAAGCGAAAAAGGTTCTTCAAATAAATACTGGACATTCCCTGCTGGAACTGCTGACAGTGAGGCTGCTGACGGAAGAAACGGATATTTAGTTGTAGGCTCTCCAAAGGCGACAGCTGCAGGACAATCATCTGCTGATAATTTTGTAGCTGATTTTGAGTCATATATATACAAACCAGGAAAAACGGCAGGCTCTACTTCTGATATTACAGCAACATTCACAAAATCAACAGGCACCAACGGAACAATTGCCGCATATGAGTATACACTTGATGTTGATGCAAGTAAAAAGATTTCATCAATTACATTTAACCACAATAATAAAGCAAATGCAGCAGGCAATAGTGTTTCATCAGGTTATACAGTTTTAGGCTTGGTAGGTGAAATTACTGAACAAGTAGAAGTAATAAATCCTGTTGAAATAAACGATTTGAAATTACACAAATACCAGTCAACAGACGGATTAGCTAATGAAAGCGAAATTCAAGCAACAAATGCTGCAATCGATGAGCTTGCTGCATCAGGAGCTGATGCCACAATGTCTCAAATCGAAGAAACAACAAAAAAGATATCTGAGCTACAAAATGCAGAATATGGACAGTATCTTAATGTAAATAGCTTAAACGGACTTATTTCAGATTCCGACCGAGAATTATTTGAGGTCGAAAAGGGTGATAATTTCAAGGTCAGTTTTTTAGCTGAAAATACTTCATCAGAACCTGTTGATATGTATTTGATTTCAGCATTGTATGACGAAAACCATCAGCTGGTTAACGCTATAAAACAAGATATGCAAATTCCCGCAAATTTGGAAAAAACAACACTTACAAAATATGTAACATTACCAAACACAGATTTTGATTATGCAAGATTTTTGATTTGGGACAAAAATTTGCAACCTTATGAAGACAGAGTATATTATACAAATGATGGTGTTTATACTCTAATCAATTTAACTGATTACGCAGATGGTAAATTTTATGTTAGCTCTGAAAGTCAGCCAAATACCGAAGACCTTTCACAAAATCCATCTGAAATATCATTGTCTACATATAATAATGATATGAACTATGGCGGAGCTTATGATTTTACATGGGTTAATAAAGGAATTAACAACAAAAGTGCAGCATACTATCCACCAACGGATAGAAACTCTAAAGCATCAATCTTAAACTCCAGAGACGGACTTTTACATTCCTCAAAGACAAATGTGAAATATGCAATGCCGGAAAAACGCGAAGGAGTTCACAATAAGGAAGCAGTATCCCTGAATTATAATTATTCAAAATCAGCAACGATTGATTTAGATAATGAAATATATTCAAATATACATTTTATTTTGGCTTCATCAAATGAGATTGCAACGAAAGCAAAAGCAATTATCAATTATGAAGATGGTTCGCGCGATGTGAATTATCTTGATATACTCAAACACAAGCCTGAAACTACTGATAAAAATCGTATAGCAGATTTATCAAATATCACAGCCCTCAATGATGGTTTGTTCGGAACAGCAGAAGGCACATACATTCATCTTACACTATTAGAATATTCATTAGAAATAAAACAACCTAAAGTTGTAGATAGCATCACATTCGAAGCCTATAATGGAAAATATACCGGAAATATTATGCTAACATCTCTCACAACTGAAAAGGCA
>JAZNGS010000102.1:0-5786 GCA_045576555.1 Clostridia bacterium
CCGTACATTTTGTATGTAACACCGTGGTTGAACATATCGCAGATGATGAACACATCGTGACCTCTAACGGTTTCGCTAATTACGCACTTTGCCTCGCCTGTTCCAAAACGAGGGCATTTGATATGCGCGATATAGGTTTCGGAGTTGTCATAGTCCTCTCTGAATTTTTTTAGGTAATAATCGATTTTATCGGTTATTTCCTCACAGCCCTTCATGCCGATTATTGTTAATTTCCCAAATGTAGAGTTGCTTTCCATTTTTGATATTCCTCCAAGACAAATTTATTCACTTATATTTATACCACAAATTAGAACATTTTTCAAGATAATAATACATTTTATTTTTATTTTTGTTATTAGTGCGACAAGAAAGGTGTAAAAAATGTATTTTATGTGAAAAATTTATAATTGAGTTTACAATTTGTTAATAAAATATATAATAATTATTCATTGACAATTGGAAAATAAGTGCTATAATAAAATTGTAAAGGTCAAAGAAAGTCAAAGACAAAAAAGGCGGTGATTATGAGATGGGAATGAGTGATAGAATAGAAAGTTTTATTTTGGAACTTTTAAAGGAAGATGATGATTGGCTGGAAATAGGCAGAAATGAATTGGCTTCTGTATTTAACTGTGTACCATCACAAATCAACTATGTTATTGCAACAAGATTTAATCAGGATAGGGGATATATTGTTGAATCAAGACGAGGGGGCGGAGGATATCTTCGCATTAAGAGAATTTCAACAGGAGAAAATCCTATATATTCAGCAGTGATGAGAATTGGAAAAACAATTGATTTTAATACTGCCAAAGGAATTATTACTTATTTTTGTTCGGCGGATTTAATTAGTGAAAAGGAATATAGATTGATATTATCAGCTATATCCGAAAATGCGTTGTCGGCAGTTGAAAAGAATAAAGATGCTATAAGGGCTTCAATTTTTAAAAATATGTTATTATCGTTAATTTAAGAAAGGAATGAATTATTATGTATGATATTTTTTCGGAATTTGCAGATTTTTTTGACAGTTTTGATGTTTTCCCTACCTACCGGGAGGTAAAAAGTTGTCCTAATTGCGGACACACATACCAGAGTTTTCAAAAGACAGGGAAATTCGGTTGCGCAAAGTGTTATGAAATGTTCAGAGAACCCGTTAAATCAACTTTGAGGCAGATACACCAGAACTCAAAACATACAGGAAAAATTCCTGCAGGCAGTGCACAGGAACTTAAACTTAAAAGAAAATATGAAGAATTAAAAATTGCTCTTTCGGAAGCTGTCAAAGCAGAAGATTATGAGAAAGCAGCAAAACTTCATAAGGAACTAAAAGCATTAGGTAATATTGAATAGGAGGGGATAATATGATTTGGTATAAAGAGCAGAATGATAATGATATAGTTGTAAGCACCAGAGTCCGTCTTGCAAGAAATCTATCAAAATATCCATTCCCAAATGCAATGGATAGCGAGACATTAGAAAAAGCAAGAACAGAAATTGAAAATTGTATTATCAATTCCAATTCAACTCTTTCAAGGGATTTTGACATTTATAAAATGGCGGAGTTAGATGATGTAAAAAAGCAGATGCTTGCAGAAAAACATTTGATAAGTCTTGAACTTTTGGATAAAAAGGATGCAAGTGTTTTGGTGAATAAAGACGAATGTATGAGTGTTATGCTGATGGAAGAGGACCACTTGAGATTACAGGTGATAATGGGTGGTTTTAAGCTTGATGAGGCGTATGAACTCGCAGACAAGGTTGATGATGTTATTGATGAAAATGTGCAATATGCGTTTGATGCTGATTTTGGATATTTAACAAGCTGTCCGACCAACACGGGAACAGGACTTCGTGCATCGGTTATGATGCATCTTCCTGCACTCACAATGACAAAGAGTATTCAAAGAATTGCTTCCTCTGCAGGAGGTCTTGGAATTGCAGTAAGAGGAATGTATGGAGAGGGTTCAAAGGCATATGGAGCACTTTATCAGATTTCAAATCAAGTAACTTTAGGGCTTAATGAAAGGGAAATAATTGAAAAAGTTAAAAACATTGTAAACCAGATAGAAGAACACGAAAAACAAGCAAGAAAAAAATTATTAGAGAATAACAAAGATTATATAGAGGATAAGTTGTATAGGTCTTATGGCACATTAAAATATGCAAGATCTGTTTCATCGCAGGAAGCAAAAGCTCTTATTTCCGATGTTTTAATGGGAAAAAATATGGGAATAATTGATAATGTGAGTAATGGTCTGATTGAATTGATGATAAAGTCGGAGCCTGCATATATTGAGCATATGTCAAAAAAAAGACTGTCAGCAGAAGAAAGGGACAAGAAAAGAGCAGAACTTATTCGTGAATCAATTTAAAAAAATAAGGAGAGTGAATAAAATGATGTTTTCAAACTTTACTGAAAAAGCAAGAGGGGCAATTTCAAATGCACACGCAGCAGCTTGCGAATTAGGACACTATTATGTGGGCAGTGAACATCTTTTGCTTGGTTTAATTAAAGAGGGAACAGGAGTTGCTGCAAAAGCACTTCTTGATTCAGGGATAACAGAAGAAGTGGTTATAGAGAAGATAAAATCAATGATAGGCACAAATGAGCCTATCGGTAAAAATGTTGAGCTTTCGCTGACTCCAAGAGGAAAGAGAATTTTGGAATACAGCGCTATGGAGGCTCAAAGACTTGGTCACACATACATTGGCACAGAGCATATTTTGATGGCAATAATCCGTGACGGTGACGGAGTTGCGGCACAGATTATAGGAAACAGTGGTGTGAATTTGGGAGAATTTTATTCAAATACTGTAAACTCCATTGATAATGAAGCATTTTCACAACCTCAACAAAATAAAAAAAGAACATCAAAAACGCCAACACTGGACAAGTTTGGAAGAGACCTGACAGCTTTGGCTGATGAAAATAAATTTGACCCTGTGATTGGAAGAGATAAGGAGATTGAAAGAGTCATTCAAATTTTGTCAAGACGAACAAAAAATAATCCTTGTCTTATCGGTGAGCCGGGAGTTGGTAAAACCGCCGTTGTTGAGGGATTGGCTCAAAAGATTGCATCAGGTGATGTTCCTGAATCTTTGAAGGATAAAAGATTGGTGACAGTTGATTTATCATCAATGGTTGCAGGTGCAAAATACAGAGGAGAATTTGAAGAAAGACTGAAAAAAGCAGTTGAGGAAGTAATTGCAGCTAAAGATGTAATTTTGTTTATTGATGAAATTCATACAATTGTGGGAGCGGGCTCGGCAGAGGGTGCAATAGATGCATCAAACATCTTAAAGCCATCACTTGCAAGAGGTGAATTGCAATTAATTGGTGCAACAACACTTAACGAATACAGAAAATATATCGAAAAAGATGCGGCTTTGGAAAGAAGATTTCAACCTGTTACTGTCGGAGAGCCTGATATAGAAGAAACCATACAAATTCTAAAAGGCATAAGGGACAGATACGAAGCGCATCACGGAGTCAATATAACTGATGAGGCGATAGATGCCGCTGCAAAACTTTCGCAAAGATATATAACAGACAGGTTTTTGCCTGATAAAGCTATTGATTTGATTGATGAAGCGGCATCGAAGAAAAAACTTTCAACTCTCACCGCGCCGCCTGTACTAAAAGAACTTGAGCAGGAATTGGAGAAACTGACTGCTGAAAAACAAGAGGCAATCACAGCCCAGGACTTTGAAAAAGCGGCTGAATTAAGAGATAAGGAAACAAGTGTAAAAGAGGATATTAAAAAGGTTAAGGGAGAATGGAAAGAGGGAAATTCAAGTTCACACAATCTCTCGGTAACCGAAGAGGATATTGCGCAAATCATTTCTGATTGGACAAATATCCCTGTTAACAAGGTTGCCCAGGAAGAAAGTGAAAAGCTAAAAAATCTTGAGAACATTCTTCATAACAGAGTGATAGGTCAGGATGAAGCAGTTAGTGCTGTTGCAAAGGCAATAAGACGCGGAAGAGCAGGATTAAAAGACCCTAAACGACCGACAGGTTCATTCTTGTTCCTGGGGCCTACAGGAGTTGGAAAAACAGAGCTATCAAAGGCATTGGCAGAGGCAATGTTTGGCTCGGAGGACTCAATTATAAGAGTTGATATGTCCGAATATATGGAAAAACATTCGGTTTCAAAATTTATAGGCTCACCTCCGGGATATGTAGGCTTTGAAGAGGGCGGTCAGTTAACAGAAAAAATCAGAAGAAATCCATATTCTGTGATTTTGTTTGATGAGGTTGAAAAAGCGCACCCTGATGTATTCAATGTTATGCTCCAGATTCTTGAAGATGGTGTCCTGACCGATGCTCAAGGGAAGAGAGTTGATTTTAGGAATACAGTTATAATCATGACATCAAATCTTGGAGCAAAGAATATCTTGAATACAGTGTCAAGATTGGGTTTTGCATCAGGAAATGAAGATAGCAAAAATGATGACGCATCAATCAAGGAAAAAGTTATGCAAGAGGTTAAAAACGCATTTAAACCTGAATTTTTGAATAGAATTGATGATATAATTGTATTTAAACGACTCACTGAGACAGACATTAAAGCTATTGCAAGTTTGATGCTCGAGGCATTAAGATCAAGACTCTTGGCTAATGATATCACCGCAGAGTTCACAGATTCGGCGGTAGCGCTTATTGCAAAAGAGGGTTTTGATGCAGTTTACGGTGCAAGACCACTAAGACGCGCAATTCAGAATAAGATTGAGGATATGCTGGCTGAAAAAATTATTGATTCTAAAATCAAAAACGGACAAAAGGTTGTTGTAGATACCCAAAATAATGAGTTTATTGTTAAAGCAGAATAGAACACACAGTGCCGATATTAAATCGGCACTGTATATTTTTTGTGTATTTTTTCTATAAATATCGAAGAAACTAAAATTTTGTTGACTAATTTTATTTAAAATGTAAATAATCTGCAATAAAAAAATAAAAAAATATAGACATTTTTGGAAAATGTGGTATAATAGTAAGAGTATGGGTGTGTCTTCACCTAAAGAAAAGAATAATTAGGAGGAAAACTAATGAGTAAAAAGTATGTTTATTTATTCTCAGAGGGCGATGCTTCAATGAGAGAATTGCTCGGCGGTAAAGGTGCTAACCTTGCTGAAATGACGAAGCTTGGTTTGCCTGTTCCACAGGGATTCACAATTTCAACAGAGGCTTGTACACAATACTATGATGATGGCAAAAAGATTAACGATGCTATTCAGGCAGAAATTATGGAAAACATCATCAAGATGGAAGAAATCACAGGTAAGAAGTTTGGTGACAAGGTAAATCCTTTGTTGGTATCTGTTCGTTCAGGTGCAAGAGCATCAATGCCTGGTATGATGGACACAATCCTTAACCTTGGTCTTAACGAAGATGTTGTTAACACAATTGCTGAAAAGTCAGGAAATGCTCGTTGGGCATGGGACTGCTACAGAAGATTTATTCAGATGTATTCAGACGTTGTTATGGAAGTTGGTAAGAAGTATTTTGAACAACTTATCGATGAAATGAAAGAAAAGAAGGGTGTTACTCAGGACGTTGATTTGACAGCTGATGATTTGAAAGAATTAGCTGCACAATTCAAGGCTGAATACAAAGCTAAAATCGGCGAAGATTTCCCAACTGATCCAAAAGAACAGTTGATGGGCGCTGTTAAGGCAGTTTTCCGTTCATGGGACAACCCAAGAGCTAATGTATACAGAAGAGATAACGATATCCCTTATTCATGGGGTACAGCTGTTAATGTACAGATGATGGCATT
>JAZNGS010000103.1:0-9206 GCA_045576555.1 Clostridia bacterium
ATATCTTTTTTTATAATGCTTGCAAGAATATATGGAATGAGTGTTTTTGGAACTCCGCAGTTTACTGAATACATACTCATATGGTCACCGTTATAGGTACACCAGCCAAGCACCAATTCACTCAAATCACCTGTGCCGACAACCAGACCTCCGACTTTTCCGGCATAGTCCATTAACACTTGAGTTCTCTCTCGTGCTTGTGTATTTTCATAGGTCAAGTTGTGGTTATTTATGTCGTGTTCAATATCCTCAAAATGTCTGATGCAAGCCTCTTTTATATTTATTTCCTTGTTGGAAATTTTGAGTGCATTCATTAATTTTATCGAATTTGAATGAGTCCTCTGGGATGTTCCAAAGCAAGGCATTGTTATTCCTACAACATCGGATAATGGTTTACCAATGTCAATAGCAGTTTTAGCGGCGACTAAAAGAGCGAGAGTCGAATCAAGTCCTCCTGAAACTCCGACAATCATTTTGGCACCTGTTATTTTAATTCTTTTTGATAATGCCAATACCTGCATTCTGAATATATCCATACATCTTTCTAAACATTCTGCATTGTCATCAGGGATAAATGGATGCTGTGATACATGATAAAAACTTGCGTCACTTCCAAGACTTAAAATATCTGTTGAGATATACCTTGGCATATCAGGCGATGAATACATTGATAAACAATCTGAAAATGTTGTGTTTGTTTGTCTGTCAGCCTTTATTTTGCCGATGTCAATATCATTTATAAGCAAAGTATCGGTAGTGGTTAATTTGTCGCTTTCAGCCAGTAGCTTTCCTTTTTCTGCAATCAGCGACATTCCTGAAAAAACAAGGTCGGATGTTGATTCCAAAGAGCCTGATGATGAAAGGATATATGCGCAAATTCTCATTGCAGATTGAGTCTTTACAAGATTTTTAATAAAATCTCTTTTTGTAGCCATATCACTTATAGCAGCAGGGTTTATAATCAGTTCTGCACCATTCATAGCCAAAAAAGTGCCTGTTGGTATAGGTGCAAATAAGTCCTCACAGATTTCAATGCCAAATTTTGCAAGATTTGGAATATCGAAAATAAGGTTTCTGCCGACAGGGATTTGATAGTCTTCTTCTAAATCAAGAACTTTTGAAGAAATTTCTTGGATTTGGAGTGATTGGGAAGAAGAAAACCATCTTTTTTCGCTAAATTCATTGTAGTTAGGAAGAAAAGTTTTCGGCACAATACCTGAAATTTTTCCTTTACATAATACCAACGCACAGTTATAAAGCTGGTTCAAAATGCTAATCGGAGCACCGACTACAACGATAATATCAAGATTTTTTGTGTAGTATAAAAGCTCTGAAACAGATGATTTGCAGGAGTCCAGAAGCATTTTTTGCCCGAACAAGTCACCACAGGTGTAGCCTGTTATGGACAGTTCAGGAAAGACTATAATATCTGCATTTTGGCTGACTGCCTCGTCAATTTTTTTCTTGATTTCGTTTGTGTTATAGATTGTATCGCCAACTACAATATCCGGTACTGCGGCGGCAGTTCTTATAAAATCAAACATGGTTTTTTCCTCCAAATTAAATTATTGTTCCGTAAGCAATTGAGTTTTTAACTTCTTCAATAAGAACATTTTTATATATTCCTTGTAAATTTTCCTTTGTCTTAACATAAACTGTTATATAGTTTGAAGTTTTCCCCTCAAAATATATATTTTTTGCAGGCTGTTCAAACAGGACTTCCATAGTTTTACCGATATATGAAGAAATAAAAGCATTTTTTGACTTATTACAAATCGAAATGAGCTGTTTGCTCCTTTTTTCCTTTATATCAGGGGAAATCTGGTCATCTCGCTTGGCAGCGGGAGTACCTTTTCTTGGTGAATATTGGAATATGTGTGCGTCTGCAAATGAAATTTCCTTTACAAATTCAAGTGTTTTTGAAAATTCCTCATCTGTTTCACCAGGGAAACCTGTCATAATATCAGTTGTTATGGCAACATCAGGATAGTTTGAACGAAGTCCTTCAACTATTTCTTTATATTCGCTGGTTGTATATTTTCTATTCATTCTCTTTAGAGTTTCGTCACATCCGCTTTGCAACGATATATGAAAATGAGGACAAAGTTTATCACATTCACTTATACTGTCTATAAAATCTTTGTTAAGGGTCATAGGCTCAATTGAGCTTAATCTTATTCTTTTTATTCCGTCAATTTTATTGGCTTGTTTTAATAAATCAGCAAGCTCTGCTTTTCCTCTGTCAAGACCAAAGGACGCAACATGAATACCTGTATATATTATTTCGGTGTAGGCGTTATCTGCTAATTTTTTTGTTTCGGATAGAATTTTGTCAGTATTTCTGCTACGGATAGGCCCACGCGCATAGGGAATAATGCAATATGAGCAGAATTGATTGCAACCCTCCTGAATTTTTATATATGCACGAGTGCGTTCGCTATAGTGAGATATTTCCAAATCTTCAAAATCGTGAGTTTTCATTATATCTGAAACATAGGAGATTTTATTATCATTCTCAACACTTTCGCACAATTCCACAATTTTTTTTCTGTCCTTTGTTCCGATTATGATATTAACATCTTCAATTTCCAAAACTGCATCAGGGTTGGTCTGTGCATAGCAACCTGTGACTGCAACAATAGAATTTGGATTATGTTTTTTTGCACGCCTTATAATTTGACGGGATTTTCTGTCGCTCATTGAGGTGACAGTACAGGTATTAATAACATATATATCACTATACTCATCAAAGTCACAAAGTTCATAGCCACAAGAGATAAAAAGCTCTTTCATAGCCTCTGTTTCGTATTGGTTAACTTTGCACCCAAGAGTATAGAATGCCACTTTTTTCATAGTTTGTTAATGCCTTTCGTGAATTTTATTGTTACAAAATGTATGAGTATTATTGCTTTTAATTGTCAGTATTATATAAATTTGATTTAAAAAGTTATGGTAGGTATTGACTGCAACTCCAAAAAGATGTATTATAGTAGCGTAGAAAAATTCTATGACACTAATTTCGGAGGTAGAAAAATGAAAGTATTTAATATTTTACTTAATTCAATCAATGATGTAAAGGAGTTTGTCAACATAGTATCTAAATATGATTTTGATATTGATTTAACATCAGGAAGATATGTTGTTGATGCTAAATCTATTATGGGTATATTCAGTTTAAATCTTTCAAAGCCAATAAAGGTTGAGGCTGAATGCGGTGACCAGGCTGACAAGTTTGTTGCCGAATTGGAAAGATTTATTGTTGAGTAATATGTTTATAATATCCCTCACTTTAAGTGAGGGATTTATTTTTTTGGCAAACAAATGTTATTCTTTCGCTCGTTTTGGTTGGTTTTGACATTGTAAAACCATCGTATTCTTTTATGTTGGTAAAGCCTGCTTTTTCCAAAGCTATTTTAATTTCTTTGTTTGTATAAGCTCTTTGCATATGTCGTTCGCAAAAGCGCCTGTATCCTTTTTTTCCTTCTTTCACAAAGAAATTAAGATACATTTGTGATAAATGCTTGTCCTCATAATATTTATTTTCCCAAGTATAAAAAATATCATCACCATCGTGGATAAAAGTGTTGTTAGAAATAATATTTTTCAACTTATAATGTGAGCTAATGTCAAATATAAACACACCATTTGGGTTTATGAAGCATTTATTAATTTTATAAAGCATATTTTCAAAAGATTTTGGATTTATAATGTAATTAATTCCGTCAATCATACAAAGAAAAGCATCACAAGTGCCAAATAAATCAAGCTTTGATATACTTTGATTTAAAAAGAGTATGTCAAGATTTTCGCTTATTGCCTTTTCTCTTGCAACATCAAGCATATTGGTTGATTTATCAACACCAATCATTTCATATCCGCGTTTTGCCATTGGAATGGTTATGTTTCCTGTTCCGCAGGCAAGGTCACATACAAGATGAGCATCAAGCTCATACTCATCAAATATATTTTCTATAAAATCAGCTACTTTTTCATAGCTTATATCCTGAGTCATTAGTCGGTCATAATAATTTGCAAAATTTTTGTAACTGCTCATAATCACTTTTCCTTATATATTAATAGTACAATTTTATCACAAAAACAAGACAATGTAAATAGTTTTTAGCAATTCGGAAAATAATAAGGAAAAATAATCTGGGGAGTTTTTGTATGTTAGTTTTTGTTGCAAGAACACTTGTTCTATATTTTATAGTTGTTATATCAATGCGGATAATGGGAAAAAGACAAATCGGCGAAATGCAACCATCAGAATTGGTTATTGCAATTATGATTTCCGATTTGGCTTCTGTTCCAATGCAATCTGTTGACATTCCGCTTGTTGCAGGTGTTGTTCCTGTTCTGACATTGATTGTCACAGAAATCATTATGTCTTATGCAGGACTAAAAAGCAGATTTTTAAGGCGGATTATAACGGGTGAACCGAGTATTATTATCTATGATGGCCATGTTAATGAAAAGGAGCTAAGGCGGCTTCGATTCAATCTTAATGATTTGTTGGAACAATTAAGAATAAATAGTATACCAAATATCGCAGATGTTGAAGTTGCAGTTTTAGAAACCAACGGACAGTTAAGCATTATCCCTAAAAAAGATGCAAGAGTAGTTACTGTAAAGGATTTAAAAATTAAAGATGCTTGTGTTGAAAAACTGCCTTGTATGCTTATTTCTGATGGTAAATTAGTAGAAACGGAGCTTAAACGAAGTGGAAAAAGCAGGGATTGGTTATATAAAGAACTTGAGAAGAAGAAAACAAGAATAAAAGATGTGTTTATAGCCTCTTATGATATAAATAACGGAATTTTTATACAATTAAAGGGTGAGGAGGATATAAAATGAAGAGTCTGTTAATAGCTGTTTCGATTGCAGTTGTGATAATCTTTTCAGGTATATATTCAACAAAAAAATTAGAGGATATGTCGATATATCTTATGGATATGTGCAATCGGATAAATGAAGAGATTGAAGCAGAAAATTTTAAAAAAGCAGAGGAATATGTTAATGAGATTGAGGCTTTTGTAGAGGAAAATTATACTATGTTTGCATCCACCATAGACCACAATGAAGTAGACAAGATAGATATGAATATTGACCAGATGAAAGTATATATAAAGGAAAACCAAAAGGCTGACGCACTTGCGTTTGGAAATGTTTTAATAGGACTTTTTGAACATTTGCCAAAAGACCATAAGCTAAAAATAGAAAATATTTTATAAAAAAACTCCCTCTGCTCTATCTTAAAAAAGATAAGATGCAAAGGGAAGTAATTGTGGGCAATTATTTTTTTGTGATATTTAAAAGTTCCTGTTCTGCTTCAAGAGCTTTTTTCACAACCTCTTCGTTTGTCAGATTTCTGTTGTTTAAATCAATAAATTCCGACAATTCATTTCTTATTCTTAAAATATCTTGCATATTCGACACATCCTTTTATAAAATTTATGGTAATACGATGTTTTAACCTGTTTTATGATGTTATTTTACAATATGCAATTAAAATAGTCAATATTTTTTATGCCGAAAATCAAACAATCGCAAGACATAAACAAACAATATGAGCCACCAAATTATAATATGCGAGATTATGTTTTATAAATCTGCACAAAACGACAAATAATTCATTAGCAATTCGAGTTATTTTTTTGTTTTTTTAGTAGATATATGTGAAAAACAAGCGACAAAATAATGCAAATTAATGCAACAACTTGAGAAATTCCAATTTTATTGTCGATTAACCAGAGTATATAATCGCTTTGGCGCATACCTTCCAAAAATAATCTTCCAATTCCATACCACAGGGTATAGGAGAAGAAAACCTGACCGTCAACTTTTTTCTTGTCACGAAATAGAACTATCAGAATAAATCCCAAAGCATTCCAAAGTGATTCATACAAAAACAGAGGATGAACACCGGAATTATAGTTTATAGTCATTCTTAAAAAACTTTCGGTTTCTCTGCCAAACACCTCGGCATTTACGAAATTACCCCATCTGCCTATGGATTGACCGATTAAAAGCCCAGGGGAGCAAACATCAAAGACTTTTAAAATGGAGAGATTGTGTTTTTTGCAATAAACAATGGTTGACAAAATTGCGCCGATAATTCCACCGTATATTGCAAGGCCACCCTCCCAAATTTTAAAGATATTTAAAAAACCTTCTTTAAATATATCTCCGTCAAAAACACAAAAATATATTCTTGCACCAATTATTCCGAAAAACAATCCCCAAAATGCAACATCGAATACAGTATCTTTTTTAACGCCTCGTTTTTCGCAGGTTAGGGACACAAAAAGTAACCCCAATAAAAAACCTGTTAAAATAATGAGTGCATAGTAATAAATTGGCTTTGAAAAGATATAAAAAGCTACTCTGTTAACTTGGAACTCTAAATCAAGTCCCGGAAATCCTATTACATTTGTCATACCATTCTCCTTATATGTCCCTCATTGTTAATGATATTCTGTTCTTTTTTAAATCAACTTCCAAAATCTTTACCTTGACAATATCGCCGACAGATAACACCTCTGTCGGATGCTTGATATATCGGTCACAGATTTTTGAAATATGAACAAGACCGTCCTGATGAACACCTATATCAATAAATGCTCCGAAATCAATAACATTTCTTACTGTTCCTGTCATAATCATATCAGGCTTTAAATCTTTTATATCCATAACATCGGAAAGTAGCACAGGTTGTGGAAGTTCTTCTCTTGGGTCTCTGCCTTTTTTCAATAAACTGTCGCAAATATCTTTGAGAGTCGGAACACCGATTCCGAGTTCATCAGCAACTTTATTAATATCCTTTGATGAAAGTCTTTCTTTTATATCAGTAATGTTTCCCAAAACAACATCATCAAGGTTGTAGCCTAACAGTTCAATGAGTTTTAGTGCCGCAGCATAGCTTTCAGGGTGAACAGAAGTGTTGTCAAACACATTGTCGCCATCAGAAATTCGCAAGAAACCTGCACATTGTTCATATGCTTTTTTACCAAGTTTTGCAACCTTTAATAATTGTGCTCTATTTTTAAATTTACCATTTTCTTCGCGGTATGCAGTTATGTTTTTGGCTACTGTTGCGTTAATTCCTGATACATATGAAAGCAGCGATGGGGAGGCTGTGTTTAAATCAACACCCACATTATTAACACAATCTTCAACAACACCTGTTAATGCCTCACCTAATCGTTTTTGGTTCATATCGTGTTGATATTGTCCTACGCCGATTGCTTTTGGGTCAATTTTAACAAGTTCAGCCAATGGGTCTTGCAATCGTCTTGCAATTGAAACTGCACTTCGTAACGATACATCATATTCAGGAAATTCCTCTGTTGCAAGTTTTGAAGCAGAATAAACTGATGCGCCTGCCTCGCTCACTACCATATAATATATCTTTTTATCAATTTCTTTAATCAGGTCTGCAACAAGAATTTCGGTTTCCTTTGATGCAGTTCCGTTTCCTATTGAAATTAAATCAACATCATATTTTTCGATAAGGTGTTTTAATATCTTTCTTGCTTTTTCCTTATCGTGATTATCCAAAGTACAATAAACAACTGAAGTATCAAGCACCTTACCTGTTTCGTCAACTATTGCAACCTTACAGCCTGTACGATACCCCGGGTCAAGTCCTAAAACTGTTTTATGCTTTATTGGCGGTTGCAACAAAAGTCCGTTTAAGTTTTTTGAAAAAACTGTGATTGCCGCTTCACCCGCTCTGTCAGTTAAAAGGTTTCTTATCTCTGTTTCAATTGACGGAGCAATTAATCTTTTATATGCATCATCAGCTGCCATTTCTATATACTTAATTGATGGTGAAGACTTTTTTGTAATTATTTCATTTTTTAGATATTGAGTCATTGTGATCTCATCAACATCAAGTTTGACGGAGAGGAAGCCTTCTTTTTCGCCTCTGTTTACTGCTAAAATTCTGTGATTTGCAATTTTGGAAACAGGCTCGGAAAAATCGTAGTACATACTATATACACTGTCTTCTTCCTTTGAGGCTTTTACTATAATACTGCCTGTTTTATAGGTCTTGGTACGCAATTCTTTTCTAAAATCTGCAGAGTCGGAAATTTGCTCTGCAATAATGTCCATAGCACCTGCGAGTGCATCTTCAATTGTTTCTACGCCTTTTTCTGCATCAATAAAGTTTATAGCAAATTCTTCAGGGTCTTTATTATCTTGCTCCAAAATGACTTCTGCTAATGGTTCAAGACCTTTTTCTTTGGCAATTGTTGCTCTGGTTCTTCTTTTTGGTCTGAACGGTCTATATATATCATCAATTTCAGTAATCGTTTTTGCGTTATTAACTGCATTTTCAATTTCAGGTGTCAGGAGTCCTTGCTCATCAATCAATCTGATTACATCAGCTTTCTTTTCTTCTATATTTCTAAGATAGCAAAGTCTGTCATAGAAATTTCTTAAAATTTCATCTGAAAGCTCACCTGTTACTTCCTTTCTGTATCGTGCAATAAAGGGAATGGTATTTCCTTCGTCAATAAGCTTTATTGTGTTTACCGCCTGAAATTCTTTTAGCGAAAATTCGTCAATAAGTGTTTTTGTGATATTATCAATCATTATTTTTGTTCTCCATTTCGTTTTTGTTTGTTGAAAGGTCGGAAATTTTATCTGTTAAAATTTTAAATATATTTGCAGATGCTGCAACCTGCATAACCAGGTCATTAACTCTTTCGTTGTTTTCTCCTTCGTATGAAAGTATCGGAGCAGAAACTGCTTTTGTGTTATCAACTACATATAAATAAGCCTTGTGCTGATTTATGACAAAAGAATTATAAGTGTTCATAACTTCTTCTTCGCTCATATCAACAGGCATAATTTTTTGAATTGTTGCCATATTGAGAGTTTGCTTCAAAGTGCAGATTATTAATAGGTATGCAAGATGTACTTTTGAATATTTTTTCTTATTAGGTGACGGGATAATCTCGAGTTTTACATAGTTATTAATCATTGAACGAGTTATCAGTTTGTCCGAATTTGTTACCTTAATATAAATTTTTAAGTATTTTTCTATTAGAGATATTATCTGGTCCATATATAATTCAATATCGGGAAGATTTTCCCAGGAGGGAAGTGAATGATTGGTCAGTTGTTCTTCCCATTCATCAAAAGAAGTTATTAGTTTGTCTTTTTCTATATGCATAAAAATCAAAATCCTTTCTTTAATT
>JAZNGS010000104.1:0-1748 GCA_045576555.1 Clostridia bacterium
GGATTATATGAAAGCACGCAAAGAGAAAGACTTTCATCAGTCTTTTTAAGCTGTTGAATTATAGATAACAACAGTGCATCGTCACCGCTGTTTTTGAAACCATAGTAACCGAGCAACAAGATATCTTTCATATCTTTTCTAACTCCTTATATGCTCTTTCTGTATCGTCCGCCATTCTTGCAACCGAATAATTTGATAAAATTAGATTTCTTCCAAAATCAGCAATCTTTTCGACATCCTCGTCCCACATTCCGAAGAATGTGCCGATATCGTTTGCAAGTCTTTCAGGAGTTGACTCCTCACAACCTCTGCAACAGAAATTGGTATCAATTCCCACCTGTAGTTTGCTTTCGTCAAATAAACCTATATATCCTTCGTTTCCTGCAATAATAACAGGTTTTTTCTCTGCCATTGCCTCTAACGCAGAGCGCGAAACTCCTACAAATAGTTTTGCAGGAGAAACGAGTCTGTTTATGTCAATTCTCGGACCTGTTAAGATAATTGCCTCATATCCTAATTGCTTGTTAATTTCTTCAGCTTGTGACTTGACATTCTCAAAGTCGTTACCACCGCCGACAACAATCATTTTTAAGTTTTCAACTAAATTTGATAATTTAGGGAATACTTCTATAATCTGCTTTGCAACAAGGCTTCTGTCCTCATCAAGTCTGCTGATATAAACAATCACATTGTCTTCCTCTTTAAGTCCAAATTCCTTTAACACTTCGCTCTTATCTATATCAGGTGAAAATTTCTTTGTGTCAATTCCGTTTATAGTGACAAAAATATCTTCTTCCTTTATTTTATAGTTATCCAAAAGGTATTTCTTGATGTCCTCGGACACAGCAACGGTCTTTTCTCCCCAATTTGTGAGATATTTTAAACCTTTTCCTGTCTCAAACACCCAATGCGCAGTTGTGACAAAGGAAAAATTCATACTTTTTTTAAGAGTTCCTATGATAAATGCCGAAATTCTGGTATGTGCATGAACTATATCAATTTTTTCATTTTTTATTATCTCTTTTAATAACTTTCTGCTTTCCAACATATCTTTAGGCTTTTTTGAATGAAGCGGAACATTAAAATGTTTTATTCCTGCCTCCTCTAATTCCTTTACATACGCACCTCCGTTAGATGCTATAAAAACATTGTATCCCCTGTTTTTAAGCTCCTTTGAAAGCTCAACAACATGGGTTTCTGCTCCGCCTATTTCCAATTGCATCAAGGTCATTAATAAGTTCTTGCTCATTGTAAACTCCCTCTCGTTTCACGAATTTGGACATACCTATTTATGCTATTATATACTATCTACAAGATTTTAGCAACAGTTATTAATAAAAAATTTACATTATACTTGTCTTTTACGCAATTTAATGGTATAATTAGGAAAACACTCGAAAGGAAAGAAGAAAAATGAAACTACATAAGAAAATATTAAGCCTTGTTCTTTCTGTATCAACATTGTTTTGCTGTTTTACAAACCTATATGTAAAAGCAGCAGACATAGATGTTTCAAATTACACCTATGTTGTTGATAATATGACATTTTATAAGGGCGACGAACAAATTAATTCCTGCTCAGGCGCAACAGAGGTGGCTGTTGATGTCACTGAAAGAATACCAACAGAATGTGACGGTGGTCATTGAGTAAATAATGTATAACCTTTAAAGACAAACGATTATGAAGAAAGTATTTTTTGCACTGATGTGTGTGGCAATGATGGCACTGGTGAGCAGTTGTGCCAAGT
>JAZNGS010000105.1:0-1989 GCA_045576555.1 Clostridia bacterium
GCCTTGAAATCACCGTAACCCTTGCCTGAATAATCACTAACAAGTTTTTCAATTGAAGTTCCTGTCACTGCAGACATAATGGTCAACAGGTTATTGACTCCTGCCTTTGTGTCATCATTCTCCCTATATTCTATTACTCCCTCACTGTCAGTAACGGCGCCTTTGATTTTTTTAGCAATAATATTGAAATCATCAAGCATTGAAATATATGCTTTTTCGTTTTCATCGGATTTTGACATCTTTTTGGTTGGCTCTGCAAGACTCATTATCTTTGCTCCTGCCTTTGGCATAAAACCTTCAGGAACTTTAAACACATTTCCGTAAATACCATTAAATCTTTCGGCAATATCTCTTGTCAATTCAATATGATGCATCTGGTCCTTTCCAACAGGTACCAAATCTGCCTGATACAATAAAATATCTGCCGCCATCAAAACAGGATATGTAAACAATCCTGCATTTATATTATCCGCGTGTTTTTTACTCTTATCCTTAAACTGTGTCATTCTTGACAATTCGCCCATATAGGTATAACAGTTCAAAATCCACGCAAGCTGTGCATGCGCCGGAACATGAGATTGAATGAATAAAATGTTTTCTTCAGGATCAATTCCGCACGCTATATAGATTTTTAATAAATCTAAAGCTCTTTTCTTTAGTTCCTGTGGGTCCTGTCTTACAGTAATTGAATGTTCATCAACTATTGAATAACAGCAACGATAATCAGCTTGCAAGTCAACCCAATTTTTAATTGCTCCGAGATAGTTTCCTAGTGTTATATTCCCTGATGGTTGAACAGCAGAAAATATTATTTTTTTATCGTTCATTTTTTAAATCCACCTTTAATTTAATACTTCAGTTAATGCTTCACCAAGTCGCTTAATACCCTCAACTATATTTTCAATTGTTGCAGAGGAGAAATTAAGTCTGAACATATTTGATGGAGCCTTTATGTCTATAGCAAAATTTGAACCAGGGACAATTGCAACCTTCTTTTCAAGAGCCTTGTCAACAAGCGGTGTTATATCCTCAAGTTCAGGGCATTCACACCACATAAATATTCCGCCTTCGGGAACTGTGTAGTTAACCTTTCCTTTAGGGAAATATTTGTCAATAGCATCAAGCATTGCCTTACATTTTTCTCCATAGAGTTTTCTGTTCTTTTCTATGTATTCATCAATGTCATATTTTTTCATAAACTCTACGCACATCATCTGATTTAATACAGGTGTGTGAACATCATTTACCTGTTTTAAAATTTCTATTTTTTCTAAAATTTCAGGTGCACCGATGATATAACCCAATCTCAAACCAGGTGAGAGAATTTTTGAAAATGATCCTGCGTAAATAACTCTACCTTGAGAGTCAAGAGATTTTAATGTTGGTAAATCCTCGCCTGAAAATCTCAAATCTCCGTATGGATTATCTTCCAATACCAAAACATCATATTTATTGGCAAGCTCAATTAATCTTTTTCTCTTATCCAAAGACATAGTTGTTCCTGTTGGGTTTTGGAAAGTTGGAATAGTGTAGATAAACTTCACACCATCATTTTCTTTTAATGCATTTTCCAATGCATCAATGTTCATTCCGTCACTCTCAACCTTGACACCTACCAATTCACATTCATATGTTCTGAATGCATTAAGGCTTCCGATAAAACTTGGACTTTCAACAATTATCTTATCACCCTTATTAATAAGTGCCTTTGCAAATAAATCAATTCCCTGATTTGCACCTGTCATAATTAAAATCTGGTCCTCCTCATTTACTGCACCGACTTTTTCTGCTCTTTGTTTAGCGCAATCTCTCATTGCAGGCAATCCATCAGTTGTTCCATATTGCAAAGCTCCTGTAGGATTTTTAGAAAGTATTTCTTCTGCAATTTTAGAAAGCTCTTCACCCGGAAATAACTCTGACGCAGGGTTTCCTCCTGCTAAAGAAATAATTGAAGGGTCTGCCATTCTTTTGAACATTTCACGAATAGCT
>JAZNGS010000106.1:0-1821 GCA_045576555.1 Clostridia bacterium
AAACAGAGAAGAAGTTAAAGAAAACATCAAAAAGGGTATTCAGGAACTGAACAACACTCTTGCAGACTATAAGAAGATAAGAAAAATCAAATTCCGTTCAGTTGAATTTGAAAAAACAACAACTAAAAAGATTAAAAGACAGTATAAATAATTAAATGGGCAGTGCGTAGGCACTGCCCTCTTTAATTTTCTATTAGTTTTATGATGGGGTAATCTATCATCATTTTTCTGATAATTTTTAATGTATCATCATTACTTCCTAAATCAACAACAATAATTTCGCTATTATTTAACATAGCCAATCTCAATTTTCCCTCTATAGAATTTTCATCATTTAATGTCCTGATAATATATGTACTTTTAGGTCTTTCTATAAAAAAACATATAAAACCATAAACAAATAAAATTGAAACGACACATAATACAAAAGATTTTAACATCTTATCACCACCTGATATATAATATGATAATTTGAGGAATAGTGTAAAAAACTATTTCATATATTCAAATGGGGAATTTTATTCAAGGGGGATAAAATATGAAAAGATTTTTTTTATTTGTGTGTATGATTATAATGATAACTGCGGGGATACCTTTTTTTATTGTCAAGGGATTATCAGATTATAAAAGTGATAAAAAGAATGAAACTATTTCAGTTTACATAAAGTCAGAGGACAAGGTTTGTGATATGGATGTGGAGCAATATATAAAAGAAGTAACTGCCGCAGAAATGCCGGCTGACTTTTATCCTGAAGCATTAAAAGCACAGGCGGTTGCTGCAAGGACCTATCTTACAAACAGAGTAAGAGCATATCAGGATTCCGAACCTCCAAAAGAACATAAGGGTGCTATGATTTGTACCGATTCGACTCATTGCAAAGCATGGACTGGTGAGAATGTTAAAAAGGAACAGTGGGGAAAGGATGCAAAAACAAATTGGAATAAAATATCCGATGCAGTTGAGGAAACAAAAGATTTAATTATTACATATAACAATCAGCCTATAAGTGCGGTTTTTCATTCTACATCATCAGGTCATACTGAAAACGCAAAGGATGTATGGGGAGGAAATGTTGATTACTTGGTGAGTGTTGAAAGCAGCGTAGATTTAAAATCGCCAAAATTTAATTCTGAAGCCGAGTTTTCAATAGATGATTTCAAACGAATAGCATCAGAAAATATTAAAGGAATTAATTGGGACAATGGACTTATTGGAGAGATTATCAGAAGTGAAGCTGGTGGAATAAAAACAATCGTAGTCGGCGGAGTTAGTGTTAAGGGTAGCGATTTTAGATTTATGTATGGTCTTAAGTCAACCAATATTGAAATTGAAATAAATAATAATGTCAAAATGTATGTGAAAGGATATGGTCATGGTGTAGGAATGAGTCAGTATGGTGCAAATTATCTTGCGCAGGAGGGAAAAACTTTTGAAGAAATTTTAAAAACATACTATTCAGGCGTAGAAATCACAAAGTATAAAAGTTTATATGAATAATTAGTTAAAAAAAGGAAAATATATAACTATCTTATAAAAGAAAGGTTGATACGAATGAAAGATTTAAAAGATTCGCAGACCAGAGATAATCTACTGGCGGCATTTGCGGGGGAATCGCAAGCAAGAAACAAGTACACTTTTTTCGCAGCAAAGGCAAGAAAAGATGGGTATGAGCAAATTGCGGATTTATTTTTAGAAACTGCAAATAATGAAAGAGCTCATGCACAGCTTTGGTTTGAAATACTAAACGGAGGGCTTGCATCAACTGAATATAATTTATTGGCAGGTGCTGAGGGTGAAAACTATGAGTGGACTGATATGTA
>JAZNGS010000107.1:0-4075 GCA_045576555.1 Clostridia bacterium
ATCATTATGGATAGCGGTCATATTGTCCTATCTTCGCTTCAGCCTGAAACAGTTGCAAATAGACTAAATGAAAAGGAAGATGAGGAGGAAACAAATGACTAAAGGAAATTTGTTTATAATTTCAGGTCCAAGCGGTGCAGGCAAGGGCACAATATGCAATCATTTTTTAAATGAAGATGATGTTTATTTGTCAGTTTCTGTGACAACAAGAAACAAACGCAGTGAAGAAATTGAGGGTGTAACCTATTTTTATGACACTGTTGAGGGATTTGAAAAAAGAATAAAGGATGGCAAAATGCTTGAGTGGGCAAAATATGGTGAAAACTATTATGGCACTCCAAAGGACATTGTTGAAGAAAAGCTAAATAATGGTATAAATGTCATTTTGGAGATAGAAGTTCAGGGAGCATTCAAGGTCAAGGAAAAAATGAATGACGCGGTTATGATTTTTATTGTTCCGCCATCAATGAAAGAGTTATATCAAAGACTTTTAGACAGAGGAAGAGAGAGCATCGGCGAGATAAATAAGCGTATCGGTATTGCTAAGGGTGAACTTGAAAAAGCTATTTATTATAGTCATATTGTGGTTAATGACGATTTAAAAAGCAGTGTTAAAAAAATCAGAGATATAATTGATGAAAGAAAAGAAAAAACCGCATTGGTTTCAAAACTTATTAATGAATTAGAATAAAAGTTAGGAGAGATTTGTTATGATGATTAAACCTGGAATTGATGCTTTGTCAAGCTGTGCAGATTCAAGATACACACTTGTTACAATGGCTGCAAAAAGAGCAAGAATGATTGGTGAAGATGGGGAAGGACTTGTTCCTTGCGATATCAACAAACCTGTTTCAATGGCAGTTGCAGAAATTGCTGCAGGAAAAGTTGGATACATCAGAAACAATAAAAAGACAAATGAAGATGAAAAAAGTTTATATAACGATTTTATTGCTGCTGCAAACGGTAATTTGATTGTTGATGAAAACGGAGTTGTTGTTGAAAAATAAGCTCTGGTTTTAAGATTATAAAAGGGAGGATAATTAAGTTTGATTGCACAGGTAATTGTTAATACACAGTCATCTTATACAGACAAAAAATTTGATTATTTAATCCCTCGTGAGTTGATAAATAAGATAACTTTGGGAACAAGAGTATATGTTCCGTTCGGCAGAGGGAATAAAAGGCTTGAGGGGTATGTTGTTGCCATTTCGGACAACACATCTGTAAGCAAATTAAAAGCTATCTCCGATGCTGATGACATTCCTGTATTCAACGGGCAAATGATTGAGCTAATTGAATGGATGAGAGAAAGCTATTTTTGCTCATACATTGATGCTATTAGAGCAATTGTTCCTACAGGCACATCTGTTAAAAGCATAGAATATGCTGTCTTAAAAGATCATAATCTAAAAATTTCGCCAAAAGAGAAAAGAGTAGTTGATATTGTTTTGAAAAAAGGCGGTAGTTGCGATGTTATCGACATACTCTCGCAATTTGAAGATGAAAACATTAAACCTGTAATCAAGAGATTATACGATAAAGGTGTTTTAGAAAAGCAATATCGTGATACAAGGACAGTTAAAGATAAAACTGTCAAAATTGTTAAATCAACAGTTGATCCTGAAGATTTTGGTGAGTGTATACAGATGCTTAATAAAACAAGAGCTGTTGCACAAGTAAAGGTTATGGAGGTCTTATCAAGGACCGATATAATTTCCTTATCAGACCTTTTAATGATTTCTCAATGCGGATATAATACTGTAGCAGCCCTTAAAAAAAGAGGGCTTATTGAATTTGAAGAAAAAATTGTTTTAAGAAGTCATAAAAATATTTCCGATATTGTTCCAAACAAACCACCTGTTTTAACTTGTGAGCAGGAGTTGGCTGCAAAGGAAATTGACAAGGCAATATCATCTCAAAAATTTAATGAAATTTTGTTGCATGGAGTGACAGGAAGCGGAAAAACCGAAGTCTATATGAATGCAATTGAGAGGGTTATTGAGCAGGGTAAGCAGGCAATAATGCTTGTTCCTGAAATTTCTCTTACTCCACAGATGATGGAGAGATTTATAAATAGATTTGGTGAGAAAGTCGCTGTTTTTCATAGCGGCTTGTCGCTTGGTGAAAAATATGATGAGTGGAAAAAGATGCGTGATAAAAAGGCCAGCATCGTAATTGGTGCAAGGTCTGCTATTTTCGCGCCTTTTGACAATATAGGAATTATAATTATTGATGAGGAGCATGAGCTCTCATATAAATCGGAAATGCAACCACGATATGATACAAAAGAGGTTGCAAAATATAGGGCAATGCAGAATAACTGCACACTTATATATGCATCTGCAACTCCTGATATCAAGACATATTATAATGCAAAAAATGAAAAAATAAAGCTCTTGGAATTAAACAAAAGAGTGAACAAAAGACCTATTCCCGAGGTCAGCATAGTAGATATGAGAAATGAACTAAAAGACGGGAACAAAAGTATTTTCTCAAAAAAATTGCTTGAAGAAATCAAAATAAATCTTGATAATAAAGAGCAAACAATATTGTTTTTAAACAGGCGAGGATTTTCAACATTTGTTTCCTGCAGAAATTGCGGATTTGTTGCGTATTGTCCAAACTGTAATATATCGCTGACTTATCATAAATATAACAATACATTAAGGTGTCATTATTGCGGACATACTGTGAAAAACTATACTGTATGCCCTAAATGCAGTAGTAAATATATCCGATATTTTGGCGGTGGGACACAAAGGGTTGAAGATGAAATCAAAGAGTATTTTCCGAATGCGTCTACAATAAGAATGGATGTTGACACAACTGTCGGCCAAAATTCTCACGAAAAACTTTTATATGAATTTGAAAAGAATAAAACAGATATATTGATAGGTACACAAATGGTTGCAAAGGGACTTGATTTTCCTAATGTGACATTGGTGGGAGTTGTGTCAGCGGACACAATGTTGAATATTGAGGATTTCAGGAGCGCAGAGCGGAGTTTTGACCTTTTGGAGCAAGTCTCTGGAAGAGCAGGGCGTGCCGAAAAAAAAGGAAGAGCAATTATCCAGACCTATTCGCCTGAACATAGTGCTGTGGTATCTGCATCAAAGCACGAATATTTGAAATTCTATGAAAGAGAAATACAACTTAGAAAATCAATGAATTATCCACCGTTTTGCGATTTGGTGTCGGTGTTGTTTTCAGGAACGAATGAACCGATAGTGGCACAATGTGCAAGATTTTTTGCAAAAGAAATTATAGGGATTAAGAATAAGGACAAAAGTGTTCAGATATTAGGGCCTGTTCCTGCGGCAATTACGAAAGTCAAAAATAAATTCCGATGGAGAATTTTGATAAAATGCAAAGATGCAAATTTGCTGACCGAAAAATTATCCTCTGCGGCAGAAGAATGTGAAAAAAACAATAATTTTGAAAAGGTTATAATAGTAATAGATAAAAATCCAAATAATATAAACTAAAGGATAGGATGAATAAAAATGGCTATAAGAGAAATAAGATTTAGAGATGATGAGATATTGCATAAGCCTTGCAAAGAGGTTAAGGTTTTTAACGAAAGACTTTGGATTTTGTTAGACGATATGTATGAAACAATGAAATCAAGGGACGGAGTTGGACTTGCAGCTCCACAGGTGGGAATATTAAAAAGAGCAGTCGTTATTGATATCGGAGAGGGTAAAATCGAGCTTATAAACCCTGTTATCATAAAGGAAGAGGGAAGTCAGACAGGTTCTGAAGGTTGCTTGAGTGTTCCAAAAGTATTCGGACAGGTTGAAAGACCAAACTTTGTTACAATAAAAGCACAAGATAGATTTGGAAAAGAATTTGAAATATCGGGAACCGAATTGCTTGCAAGGGCATTCTGCCACGAATGTGAGCACCTTGATGGAAAATTGTTTTTGGAAAGAGTCATTGAATTTGATAATGTTGAGGAATAAAATGAAAGATATAAAAATAATGTTTATGGGGACACCTGACATTGCGGCAGAGTCATTAAAGACTTTGGTTGAAAATGGGTTTAATGTTATATGTGCGGTGACTCAACCAGACA
>JAZNGS010000108.1:0-5732 GCA_045576555.1 Clostridia bacterium
TATACATTATGATTCCTGCATATTCAAAAGCCTTGTCACTGCCTTTAGAACAAATTGTGGGAATGGGCACTGCTATTCATTCTTCAATAGACTCTGTTTTTGATTTGGTTTTTCTATGTGTCATACCTTTTAACCTCATAAAAGGCATAATCATATCAATCGTAACCTTTTTGCTTTACAAAAAAATTTCAAAACTTATTAAATGATTGATTTTTTTATATAAATAGTATATAATTTATGTATAAAAATTACAGGTGAGAAAAAATGATTTATAAATTATTTGATTTATACTATTCAATAGATTTTAGTTATCAATTTGCGAAGGACTTATTAGAGCCTTACCGAGTTGATGACAATGTGCCTGTATGCGAAAAAATCAAAATAACAAAAGACGAAATAGACCACGAAACAGTTCACGATACTGCACATGATGAAGCATATCACGAATTTATTTGTATTTTCAGGCATATATCAAATTCAATCCTGAAATATAACGGACTTTTTATACATTCTGCAGTCATCTCAATGGACGGTGACGGATATATGTTTTCAGGAACGAGCGGTGCAGGAAAATCAACTCACATAAACGAATGGGTAAAACATTTCGGAAAAGAAAGAGTTACTGTAATCAATGGTGACAAACCAATTGTCAGATTTTTTGATGACGGAGTTTATGCCTACGGAAATCCGTGGTGCGGAGCTGAAGGCTGGAGTGATAATTCAAAGATTAAGCTAAAATCGGTATGCTTTATAAAACAATCAAAAGAAAATGTAATAAGACCGCTAAAATCGCCTGAAATCTTGAAAAAAATGATTAATCAGACTGTTATTCCAACTGATTCGCAAGAAAAGCTAAAATATTTTGAGCTTTTAGATGTTTTCATAAGGACACTTGATTTTTACGAGCTTGAATGTGACATTTCAAAAGATGCTGTTTTAACAGCCTATAATAAAATGAGGGGTGAATAAATTTGGATAAGCATTATACCTATTCTATGCTTGAGCCTATTATTGAGGAAAAACTAGGTAGCGGTGCAAGTGTAACAATTCAGCCAAAAGGTACAAGTATGCTCCCTCTCATTCATCAGGGACGAGACGAGGTTATATTAAAAAGACCAAATGGCAGATTAAAAAAATATGACATTGCATTTTACAAAAGAGCATCAGGACAATTTGTTCTGCACAGAGTAATTAAGGTAAGAAAAAATGATTATGTGTTCTGTGGCGACAATCAGTCCACTTATGAATATAACATAACAGACGATATGATTTTGGCAGTTGTTGACAAATTAATAATAGATGGAAAAAAAATATCAGTTGACGATAAAGATTATTTGAAATATTGCAAAAAGCATCTTTTGAACATAAAAAAAAGAAGAGTAATCGGATATTTTAAAAAAATAGCAAAGTTCATTTTGCGTAGGAAATAAGCCAAAAAATGAACAAAGCGCAGACAATGACAAAAAAGCCATACATCTACGCTCTATTCATGTGTGAATGTAAGTATGTCTATATAATATCACGATAATTTATTTTTGTCAACACTTTTTTTATTTTATTTTTAACCTGATAGGAGAATGGTATATGAAAATTTTAGTCGTTGATGACGAAAAGCTGCTTGTGAAAGGCTTAAAATACAACCTTGAACAAGAGGGATATCAAGTTGAAACTGCATTTGATGGCGAGGAAGCGGTGCGATTAGCTCACGATGAAAGCATCGACTTGATACTCCTTGATATTATGCTTCCGAAGATGGACGGATTGTCAGTTTGCAGAGCTGTTCGCGGTTTTTCCAATGTCCCAATCATAATGCTTTCTGCAAAAAGTGAGGATATTGACAAGATTTTAGGTTTGGAATATGGTGCTGATGACTATATTACAAAGCCATTTAATGTTCGCGAGGTTACTTCGAGAATTAAAGCAATCCTAAGACGAGTCTCCACTCCACAATCAACCAAAACAACAAGTGATATTTTAGTTTCAGGCGATATTACTCTTGATTATAATTTCCGCCACATAATTATAAACTCAAGAACGATAGATTTAACGAGCAAGGAATTTGACCTTATGGAGCTTTTTATAAAAAATCCGGGAAAGGTTTATACAAGAGAAAATCTTTTGGATATTGCCTGGGGGTTTGATTATCCTGGCGATGTTCGTACAGTTGATGTTCATGTCAGAAGATTAAGAGAAAAGATTGAAGAAAATCCTGCAGAGCCAAATTACATCAAGACAAAATGGGGTGTTGGTTATTATTACAAAAAGAATTAATAATATTTTTTCTTCAATGCGCTGGACAATGATGACAACCTATATGGTAGTCATTATGACAACCCTGATTTTGATGAGTATATATATAATCAGTGTGCTTGGAGAAAATTTATATGAAAATGAACAGATTAAACTCTTTGAAAAAGCAAATATAATTTCAGATTCAGTATCTGTTTATCTGTCCGATGAAAATATGAGCACTGTTGACAACTATTTATCTCAACATTTGACCGGAACAGGAATAAGAGGAATTGTTGTGAACCCCTCTTTCAATGTTCTTGTTGACTCTAACAAGGAACTAAACGGAACTGTCCTGATGAGAGATGTCATTAAAACTGCCTCCGAAGGCAAGCAGGCTCATACTCTTTTAAAGGATAATTCCGATATGAATATGATGACCGTTGCGGTTCCTGTAACCAAAAAGAATGAAAAAGCAATAATCGGAGTTGTTTATCTTGTCGAGTCAGTTGCTCAAATTGATAAAACAATTTCCTTTATAAGATTTAATCTTTTTCTGTTTTCCGCATTAATATGTGTCCTTGTCGGACTTTTGAGTTTTGGAATGTCTTATATCGTCACCTCCCCTGTCGATGATTTCACAAATATTGCAAACGAAATATCAAAGGGTAACTTTGACAAAAGAGTGGTTGTAAAAGGGCATAACGAATTTGCAAAACTTGCAATGGCAATTAATTTTATGTGTTCGGAACTTTCTAATCTTGAGGATAACAGAAAGAAATTTATTTCCGATGCATCTCACGAATTAAAAACCCCTCTTGCAACAATAAAGCTGATATGCGATTCAATTGTTTCAACTCCTGACCCTGACCCTGAAATGATACAGGATTTTCTCTCGGATTTAAGCGATGAGGTTGACCGCTTAACAAGAATTGTTGAAAGACTTTTGAAGCTCACAAAGCTTGATTCAGGAAAAAGCGCACCAAATCCTGTGCCGACAGATATTACTGCAATGCTGAATTCAGTTTTGAAAAAACTCACTCCAACTGCAAATGCTAAAGATATCGTATTATACAGCGACTACAAAATAGAAGATTGTGCTCCATTAATGCTTGATTTTGACAAAATGTGGGAGGCAGTTTACAATATAACCGATAATGCTATCAAATACACCGATGCAGGCGGGTTTGTCAAACTCGGACTTTCAAAAGAAGGCAAGGATATAATCATTCAGATAGAAGATAACGGACACGGTATACCATTTGAAGAACAAGAACACATCTTCGACCGTTTCTATCGGCTTGATGACTCAAGAGCAAGAGATACAGGCGGAACAGGTTTGGGACTTGCAATTGCAAAAGAAGCAGTCATTCTCCATGGCGGAAGAATTGAAGTTTCGAGCGAGCCTGATATAGGCAGCACCTTTTCGATTTATATTCCTGCAACCTTGGAATGCGAAAAGCCGGATAATAAAATATGAACAAATTGTTAAAATTTCCCCATATTAATAGTTTTGTAATATGTTTTTTGTATAATTAAGATGTTTATATTTATGTGGAGGTTTCTTAATGAATAGAAAAAAATTACTATTTGCTTTGGTTTCAGTAGTAATCATTGTAATTGCAACATTTTTATATGTCATTGAAGAGCAGAGTCCAGAAAATAAATCACTTGATATTAACCTGTTTTTCTTTAACACAACTGGAGATACAATTGTATCAGAAGAAAGAGCAGTCCATTATGAAAATAATGATTATTTGATTGAAGCGGTGCTTGATGAACTGAAAATAGGTCCTAAAGACAGCAAAAACAAACCAATTTTTAATAATGAAACAGAAGTTCTTTCCATAATAAAGAATAACCGCGATATTACGATTGATTTGTCGCATCAATTCCTGTATGACGGAAATTCAAAAAATCTTTTAACAACTTATGCGATTGTGAAATCGTTATGTCAGTTATCTGATGTTAATAATGTTATGGTGACCTGTCGCGGCAGCGAAATAACTGCATCTGACGGAACTAAAATCGAATTTCTTTCAGACAAGGATATTGACCTTGTGACTGATACTCTAACAAAAGATTCAAAAAAAATTGTCCTTTATTTTGCGGATAAAAATACCGAGTGTCTTATTGCCGAAAACAGAACAATTAAAGTGACAGACACAAATCCAATTGAGCAGTACATAGTAAGTGAGCTGATTAAAGGAACAACCCTTTCTGATGCAAAGAATATTATTTCACAAGACACCAAACTGATTTCTGCGCAAACAACAGACAATGTCTGCTTTGTTAATTTCAAATCAGGTTTTGTTGAAAAGAACACAGGTAATCAAAAAAATGAAAAGCTTATTATATATTCGATAGTGAATTCACTATGCGAACTCAATTCAGTTAATTCAGTTCAGTTCTTAATAGATGGAATGAAAATCGAGAATTTCGGAAGTCTTGATATTTCTAATCCAATTTCCGCTGATAAAAATATTTCTAAATAAAAAAGTATAAGCCATTTAAAACAAATGGCTTATCTTATTGAGAGGATACACATTATGAAAAATCAAAAACTAAAAGGCAATCTTATGATGCTCCTAACAGCACTGTTATGGGGAATATCCTTTATATCACAAAGCAAGGGTGTTGAAAACCTTTCCCCTGTTGCTTTTAATGGTATCAGGTCAATATTGGGTGGAGTTGTTTTACTGCCTGTTATATATCTTCTTGACAAATCGAAAAAGAAAAAAGATATTCCTATACAAAAGCCTGACAAAAACTTAATAATGGGCGGGGTAATATGCGGTGTGTTATTATGTCTTGCATCAACTCTTCAATCTATTGGTATGGTGCAGACAAGTCCCGGAAAAGCTGGGTTTATAACTGCTCTTTATATGATAATAGTTCCGATTATCGGACTGTTTATAGGAAAGAAACCCACCAAGGCAGTTACTTTGGCAGTTGTGGTTGCAGTAATTTCGCTCTACCTTATGTGCGTTAAAAAAGGCGAGGAAATTGTAAAAGGTGACATCTTGGTTTTAATCTGTTCATTTATTTTTTCTTTTCACATTCTTGCAATTGATTATTTCTCACCAAAAGCAGATGGTGTGAAACTATCTTGTATTCAATTCTTTGTATGCGGAATAATTGATATGATATGGGCATTTTTATTTGATATGGACAATATAAGCATCAGGCAAATTCTTGATTGCTGGATAGCTATCGGATATTCAGGAATTTTCTCCTGCGGAGTTGCATACACTCTGCAAATGGTAGCACAGAAATACACCGACCCAACATCAGCCTCAATTCTTATGAGTCTTGAGTCAGTGTTTTCGACTCTTGCAACAGTAATCCTCGTTTCACTTGGCTGGAATTTGACAGGCGGTCAGCTTGATTTAAGACAAATCATCGGCTGTTCACTTATGTTTGTGGCAATACTGCTTGTGCAATTGCCTGATAAGAAAATAATAGCAAAACAAATGGAGATGTGAAAAATCACATCTCCATTT
>JAZNGS010000109.1:0-2202 GCA_045576555.1 Clostridia bacterium
CGCCATATGTTAATCAAAGGCAGGAGTTGAAAAACAGATTTAAAGGCAATAAGGCTATGCAAGATTCCATTATGACGGTTCACGGTTCTCAAGGTAGGGAGTGGGATACTGTTATATTTAGCGTGGCTGATACAACAGATATGTGGTTTACAAATTCATTACATCCCAAAAGTGATGGTAAGAAGGTTATAAATACGGCTGTTAGCAGAGCAAAAAAGAAATTGATAATTGTATGTGATGCAGAGTATTGGAAACCTATGGAAAAACAACTTATAGGCAAAATCTTATCAGTTGCAGAAGAAATCATATTGTAATTAATTAAGCAAAAAAGAGTAAAGAAAGTGTGGCTTCCCTTTGCTCTTTTTGTGCTATGATGATTTTTGTGTGTCCCATTTTCAGTGCATTGTTTTTGGTATTTTTATATCATAGAAAATCAGCTGTGAGGTGCACTATGAATAATAAGTCTTTTTCCTTGAAAATACCTTTGGGTTATGAAATTGTTCAAAGAACTAAAATTGTGGATTTATATACTGCTTATGAAATTTTAAGAAGTAAAAAGCAAAGGCATATAACAGTCGCAAGGCGAACCGGGTATAAAGCAGAATTAGTTACTCACTATATAAAATGCCCCCATTGCGGGAAAATGGTGTATGCCTACCCTCGTTATCACGATAAATTTTATTTTACTAATCCTAGAAAAAGTAAAACTGTAATATTTCAATGGTCAGATGTTCAGCCCGGTTTGGAATCCAAGCCTGATGTTGAACTGCAAATTCAAGAAATTAAAAATTTTTCAGGGGAGTATATATGTCCCAAATGTGGATATAGCTCCAATAAATCAAATGAATATACTGAACTTAATATTGATTATATTTACGGAAAGCTATTGGTAAAAAAGTCAATAAACAATCTTTCTGAATTAGTTTCTCTTAAATGGCTTAGCGGTACTACCGCTATTGAGTTCCCTTTGTATGAGCAGGTCGTTTTCGACTTTGAAAGCGGAAAAACCTATGTGCAAATTTTAAACGAGAATAACATTATATGTAGCACAGCAATAACCGATTCTGAAGCTGATTTTTCAGGAGATATGCTTATTGCTCTATTATCAAAAAACAGTATTGTAAAACGCAAAATCAAAAATTGTCTTGAAGAGATTACCGGTTACCAAATACCATTTGCTACAAATGAGGTTGATATTGATAAGTTTGTGAATTTTGTGCGATTTGTTGGCTTTCCTAAAGATTTTTATGAAGCAATACCCTTCTGGGGTGGAATAAGGGTTTTGGACGAGAGTTTTAAAGATATAACCGACAATCTTAGAACTCCCAAAGATGCAATGAAACTTCTTGAAAAATCATCGCTACCATTTTGCAAGTCGGTTAAAAGATTGTTCGCAAAAAAAAGCGGTCTGTTTTTCTATCTCAAGGAATGCGAGTTTTTGTATAGCTTGGTAAATGATGTGAATCTATTATGCACTTATCTGAAAAAACCGTTTATATTTCACTTCCTGTCAATGATGCATTATTACGATTATCCTGTAAAAATATTTTTGAAAGATTATTTAAATGTGTTGGGTCAGGCAAGGTTTAAGAATACATTTTTGCCTGTTGATATTTACATAGAATATGCAATATTTTATGGTTCTTTAAGCCTCTATGTAAGAAAAAAGGAACATCACAAATGGTATACAGGAGATAAGTTTTTTGATCGCTCAAAAATTCTTTCATTTAGGAGGGAGAATAATATATCTGTTAGCTTCAGAGGTTCAGGTGAAAAGGATATGGTGGTGGATAAATACCGCTTTAAGCACTTAAGAACCAAGCAAGAATGTGTTATAGCAGGCGAGGAAATGAAAAATTGTCTTGTTAATTGGGATTCATATTCTAATCCTGTTGTTATTGTTTATAAAGGAGATAAAATAGTTGCTGCAGTTGAATTTTTGAATGGTGTTTTGTTACAGGCTAATCAATGCAGAAATGAGTCAATTGAACCCGATTCGGATTTATGCAGAGCGATAGAAAAATGGTGTAAAATAAATAATATCAAATTTGACCCCGAAAAACTCGATGACCTACCGTTTTGATATGAAAAATTTAACCGCCCAAACCCTAATAAAATCAATGGTTTGGGCGGATTTTTTGTCTTTTTGTGCAAAATAACCAATTATGTAACGCGTGTACCTACATCAGTTAATAGACCTTT
>JAZNGS010000110.1:0-2130 GCA_045576555.1 Clostridia bacterium
CCTGCAAGTCTTACTGCTTCCTCACCTAACTGCTCCAATGTCGGATTTGTAATTGCACCTACAGAGCCATGGGCAGGTATCATTGCTGAAAATGCTACCTCAATACCTCTTGTGATTGTTGCAGTGTCAACTATTCTGTTAATAGCTGCTATAATTGAGCCTAATGAAATAGGTATTGATATCAAAAGAATACTTTTAAACATTTTAAGAATAGGAGGTGACTTTGATTCAACTGTCGATGCATTTATTTTTTCATATATCCCTTTTCTTCGTTTTAAGTAGAAGGCTACTATATATATTGTACTCAAAACCGCTGAAATTGTTGCAGCAAAATTTGCTCCTGCCGCCATCGAGGCAGCGTTTAAATCTTTATCATTTGGGAAAAACGGATAGATAGACATAAAATATACTATGCCAATTGTAAATACGCACTTAAAAATTTGTTCTAAAATTTGAGAGTTACTTGTTGCTTTCATATTCTGCATACCTACAAAATATCCTCTTATAACAGAGGATATACATACGAAGAATATGGATGGTGCAAGCGCCATAAGAACATATTTTGCATTGTGCATTTTAATTACATTGTCCGCAATTATTTCCGAGCCAAAGAATAAAAATGAAGATGCTAAAACACCTATTATTGAAAACAAAACTAAAGCACTTTTGTAAATTTTATGCGCTCCTCTATAGTCGCCCACTGCATTTTTTGCAGAGGTCATTTTTGATATTGCGTTCGGAATACCAACGGATGAGATTGCAAGTAACAAAGTATAAATTTGAAAACCTGCTGAATTGTAACCATTTCCTTCATTACCAAACCCTTGAATGTTTGTGGTAAAAAGTGTATAAACAACACCTAATAATTTTACAACAATCTGTGAAAACAAAATTATGAGCACATTTCCCATAAATGATGTTTTTTTGTTCTTATTTTCCATAATTGACCTTCTCTTATTTTAAATTCTTTATATACCTAAAGGTTTTATCTTCACCATTTTCTGCAAGCATTATAAGCCATTCTTCAAGCATTTTTGCATTTTCTGGATGCATATATTTTTTTGCTCTTGAACGATTGTAGTATTCAAGCGGTTGAGCATCATAATAGTCTTTTCCTAAATATGTTTTGCTTGCGGCAATTCTGTCACAAAGCATCTCTTTCATATATCTTAATGGCATTTTAACAGGGTCAATTTCATGAGTTTCGGGATTATAATCATTCCAATATTCAAAGTGATGTTTGTTTCTGCCTTTGTGATGCATCCATGCAGAAGAATAACCAAACAAGGACCGCTCTTTGTCATTAGGACTTTTTATGCCCATATAATACTTTGCGCCAATTTTGAATTCAGTGTATGAATATTTTGAAAGGTCATGAAAAAGACCTTGAAAACCGATACCCACTTTGAAACAGTTTTTAATCACTTCATGGCGATGGTGTGTTATTGTTATAAAATGCTTAAAGAACTTCATATTCTAACCTCTTCTATATTATATACATATGGAAATAATAACATAAATAAGTATAAAAGTCAAATATTACAAAAAGAACAGACGAGTTTTTCGTCTGTTCAAAACTATATAAAATCGACTATTAGGCTTATGGATAACGCAATACTCAATAATACGAGTGCACATTTTAATCCAAAGTCAGATTTTTTTGTTGTTTGATGCGGATTTTGATGAGAGTTTTTATTAAAATATTCAAAGACAACATTTTCTGCTTCCTCAATAATCTTCTCGTGTTGTTGAGGGGTGTATTTTTTTAAAATTATTATTGCCTGATGAATATATGGGGAGGAGAGATTATCTAAAATCACTACTTGTTTGGATAAATTTTTCATTACAAAAATTACACTTCCTTTTAATAATTTTGTAGCAAATTTTGTGCCTATTTTTATGGATAATTTTTCCCAATAAAAGATTAGATTATACCTATATTTTGAATAAAAAACCCATATTTTTTTCAGGAAAAACGACAAAAATCATAGTTCTACAAATAAAATTGCAGGAATATAATAGTTGTAAAATTAGTGAAATTTATATAAAAAATAAGTTAAAAAGGGTTAATATTTACTGCAACTTTTAGTGAAATGTAACAACTTTTTAACAAATTTGTTGACAAGGAAT
>JAZNGS010000111.1:0-10488 GCA_045576555.1 Clostridia bacterium
TAAGACCCGCTTGGCCTCCGACTTCCTTTGCTGTAGCCACCAGCTCACGGTCTTCCGTGTACTTATATGCAACACTCTTCGGAACGTGGTGCCAGAAGAATCTCTTTTCGACGGTCTCAAAGCTGTCGCCGTCATCGTTATATACTTCGGCGGCAAGACGGGCGATATTAAGTCCGCTTGATGTAACATAGAAGTTACTTCTTCCCTGTCTTGTATTGATTTCAAAGGCTTTGTATTTTTTATCTCGACAATCATATTTAATATCAAAATTAGAAAATCCCTTATATCCGATTTCTTCTAACAAAACTTTGAATTTTTCCATTAATTCAGGTTCATATTCTGTTATGATAACCGCATGGTTTCCGATACCATATGGTGTGTGTTCCTCCAATAAAACATGACCCAAACACATCATTTTCACTTTTCCATTTTTGTCGGAATAGCTTGTTAAAACTCGCATATAGGTATCATCTCCTGGAAGATAATCCTGAACAATCATATTATCAGTATATCCTGCTTTATATACCTTTTTAACTACTTTTTCCAACTCTTCTTTACTATCAAGCTTAAATACCTTTTTTTGTCCATCAAACTTATGTTTATAATATTCAACTTGATTTGCAGGCTTCAGGATATATGGTGCATCAAAATGAACATTTATTTTCTCATAATCTCTTGGTGTGCATATATATGTTTTTGGATAATCAATTCCGTGATTTTCGCAAAGAGCATAGAACTTTTCCTTATCCATCAAATCTTCCAAAAATTGATAATCGCTGTAAGGCACTATAACATTGGACTTAAAATTATCTCTGTTTTGTGCAAGGCATTTTACATAGTTGTCTCCGCAACCAATAGCTAAAAGTTTTTTTGATGTATTTGCCATTGCAAAATCGTTAATTGTTTGGGTTATAACCTCTGCACTGTCAAGATGTTTAACTTCAGTAAAATCAACGAGCTTACTCTTATAGCAAGTACCCATCAATGCCTTACCAAAAACTTTTGACTGTATACCATATTTTTCATAAAATGCCCTGGCAACACTATACACATTAATATCATTACCAAATAATACAGGGATAAATTCTTTTGTAATAAATTCCATAATAATACCTCCGAAATTTAAAAACACACACTAATCCATTTTAATAATTATATCACTTTATCATAAAAAAAGCAAGTATTAACCATTACTGTAACATATAATTAACAATAAATTCCAAAATAATGTTTTTTAGTTGATTATTTTCAAAAAATATGATAAGATGTAATACGAAATATTGATTATGAGGTCAAAAAAATGAAAAGAATTGTTACTATACAGGACATTTCGTGTTTCGGAAAATGTTCACAAACTGTTGCCCTGCCGATTATATCAGCACTAGGAATTGAAACTGTCCCTCTTCCGACAGCTATTCTTTCAACTCACACAGGCGAATTTAAAGATTACACTTTCCTTCCGCTTTGTGACGAAGTTAAAAAGATTACAGAGCATTGGAAAAAACAACAAATTAAATTTGACGCAATTTATATAGGATATATCGGCTCAAAATCGCAAGCAAAATTTTTGGTTGATTTTATTGACGACTTTGCCGACGAAAATACTGTTGTTTTTCTTGACCCTGCAATGGCAGATAACGGAGAGATTTATTCAGGACTTGATTATGAATATATTGATATAATCAGAAGACTATGCGCAAATGCAGATATAATTGCTCCAAACATATATGAGGCTATGCTTTTGGTTGATGGAGAGATTTCAACCGAATATGATGAAGATGATATTGAAAGAATATCAAAATCAATCACATCTCTTTGTCCAAAAGTTATTATTACTGGAATACATAAAAATGACAAAATTGCGACATTGGGAATCGATACAACCACCAATTCATCAACTATAAAGGAAAACAATAAATATGACGGAATGTTCTATGGAACAGGCGATGTTTTTTCAAGTGTATTTATTGGTTGCTATGTAAAAGGAATTGATTTTCACAAATCGATATCCTTTGCAGATGATTTTATACAGGAATGTATCAAAAAAACTCTTCCTGATAAAGAGAAATATTGGTATAGCATCAATTTTGAAGAATGTCTTTCAATACTGACAGATTTTTCAAAAAAATGACTAAAGGACAGAAGGTTAAAACCTTCCGTCCTTTTCTTTTATTATTTCTTTAAGTGCTTATCAGCAAAATCCAAATAACATTTCCAATCATATGTAGTCATATCATGGTCGCCTGCTGCACAATGATACGCAACTGTTCCATCTATGTACGCCTTGTCTATTTCTATTTTATCATCAACTTTTACTCCCTCAAGGCCATATAATTCATAAACCTTGGAAGCAAGTTTTGCTGATAATAATTCTGCATCAGGATCTGACCATTCATCTTCTATACAGCTCTTTACATAAAGTGGGCGAGGAGCAATTGCAGCAAGCAGCATATGCTGGTCAAATGGCATCATTTCTTCTCTGTCATCATATTTCTTATAGTTATCACAGAACCAGTCAGAAACATTGATGTCTTTTAGATGTTCGCCTTTTTTACCTCTTGTATATGCAGCACCGCCGCAACCCGAACAATTTGTAACAGCAAGTTTAAATCTCTTATCTGTTGCAGCTGCCCAAAGCGCTGCCTTTCCGTCACGAGAATGTCCTGCTACACCTACATTTGAACTATCTATTTCATCAATAGAATCAATATAGTCCATTGCACGACTTGCGCCAAATGACCAAGCTGATATCGTTGCCCAAGAATTTTCTTTTCTCTTTGAAACATCAGGCTGCATAGCATGGAACACACCTTCACTAAAGCCTGAATAGTGATACCAATCAGGTGAAACTGCATTAGTAGGACAAACAATCAAAGCATATCCTCTGTTTATAAATTCACTTGTAGGAATATGAGGATACTCAACCTGCATATGGAAATTGTATCTTCGCGCTCTTGTTTCATTTACAATTTCAATAAAAGCAGGAACAGGCTTCTTTGCTTCTTCAGGAATAAACACATATATAGGGAAATGATGATCGTTTACTGTTACAAGAATTTCTCTGTATTCAGCTTTTAATTTTCGGAATGATGGTTTTCTGAATCTTTCCTTGAATTCAACCTTTTCAGGTTTTTCTGCAGGTCTCACACCATACACAAAATTTTCTAATAAAAACATTAATTCAGGTCTTCTGTATTTTTCCCAATCTTCAACTGTTGTAATCTTTTCTCCAGAGATAGATGTTAATAAATCTAGTCTTTCATTAATCATAAGAAACTTCCTTTCTAATAAATCATAAATTCGTGTATATTATATACTTATTAAATAACAATTGTCAACACATAGCAAAATTATTTATGTTAAATTTTTGTTACACAACAATATTATTTAACAACAATGTTAATAAGCTTATCAGGAACAGGTATAACCTTAACAATTTGTTTTCCATCAATCAATGCTTTTACTGTATCTGTTGCAAGTGCAGTTTCCTCTGTTTCTGTTCTATCAAGTCCTGCTGCAATAGTAATCTTATCTCTTACCTTACCATTAATCTGAACAGCAATTTCAATTTCATCATCAATAGTTTTATCCTCATCAAATTGAGGCCAAGCTATGATTGAAAGCAATCCACCTTTTCCATATTTCTCCCATAATTCTTCTGTCATATGAGGAGCAATAGGATTTAGGAGAGTTATCAATGCGATAAACTCGCCCTTTGTAACACTACCCTTTTTATAGAAATCATTAACAAGACTCATCAATGTTGCAATAGCAGTGTTAAATTTCATTCTTTCAATATCTTCGCCAACCTTTTTGATTGTCTTATGAACATTTTTTTCTAAATCTGGTGAATATCTGTCTTCATCTGTCAAGATGTCCTGCAAATTCCAAACTCTTTCAAGGAATTTGTAGCATCCCTTAAGACCTTGCTGTGACCATGGGGTTGACTGATCGAATGCGCCAATAAACATTTCGTATGTTCTGAATGCATCGGCACCAAATTCATCAACAACCTCATCAGGATTTACTACATTTCCTCTTGATTTTGACATTTTCTCATTGTTCTCGCCAAGTATCATACCATGAGATGTTCTTCTCATATATGGTTCTTTGCAAGGAACAACACCAATGTCATAAAGAAATTTATGCCAAAATCTTGAATATAGCAAATGCAGAGTTGTGTGCTCCATTCCGCCATTGTACCAATCAACAGGCATCCAATAATCAAGCGCCTCTTTTGAAGCAAATACTTCGTCATTATCAGGGTCAATATATCTTAAGAAATACCAACTCGAACCTGCCCATTGTGGCATGGTATCAGTTTCTCTTTCAGCAGCTCCGCCACATTTCGGACAAGTAGTCTTAATCCAGTCGTATGCTTTTGCCAATGGTGATTCACCATTTTCACCAGGTTCAAATGTTTCGATTTCAGGCAACATCAAAGGTAAATCTTTATCGTCTAATGCAACCCATCCGCACTTTTCGCAATAAACGAGTGGAATTGGCTCTCCCCAGTATCTTTGACGAGAGAATACCCAATCTCTTAATTTATAGTTAACTTTTCTGGTTCCCAATCCTTTTTCTTCAAGCCAGTTAATCATTGTAGGAATAGCTTCTTTAACAGAGAGTCCATTCAGGAACCCTGAATTAACCATATTTCCTTCGCTCACATCAGTATAAGCCTCTGCCTGAACATCTTCGCCACCCTCAACAACTTCGATAATAGGAAGGTTAAATTTCTTTGCAAACTCCCAATCTCGAGTATCGTGTGCAGGAACTGCCATAATTGCACCTGTTCCATAGGTTACTAAAACATAATCAGAAATCCATACAGGTAATTTTTCATTATTAACAGGATTGATTGCATAAACTCCTTTTAATTGAACTCCTGTCTTATCTTTTGCAAGCTCAGTTCTTTCGAATTCTGATTTTTTTGCAGCCTGCGCAATATAATCAGATACCTCATCTGCATTTTCAAGAGTTGGCAATAGTTTTTGAACCAAATTGTGTTCAGGTGACAAAACAACATATGTAGCACCGAACAAAGTGTCGCATCTTGTTGTGTAAACAATCATTTCATCGCCTGATGTTAGTTCAAATTTAACCTCTGCACCCTCTGACCTGCCAATCCAGTTTTTCTGTTGTGTCTTAACTCTTTCAATATAGTTAACATCATCAAGATCATCAATAAGTCTTTGCGCATACTCAGTGATTTTTAACATCCATTGACTCTTTCTTCTTTGAACAACCTCACTGCCGCAACGCTCACAGGCACCATTTACAACCTCTTCATTTGAAAGTCCAACCTTACAGCCTGTACACCAGTTTATAGGCATTTCCTGTTTATATGCAAGACCTTTTTCAAATAATTTCTTGAATATCCATTGCGTCCATTTATAATATTTAGGGTCAGTAGTATTAATCTCTCTATCCCAATCAAAAGAGAAACCAAGCATTTTTAATTGTCTTGTGAAATTATCTATATTCTGCTTTGTGATAATTTTTGGATGAATTTTATTTTTAATAGCAAAATTCTCTGTTGGCAAACCAAATGCATCCCAACCGATAGGATACAAAACATTATAGCCTTCCATTCTTCTCTTTCTTGCAATTATATCGAGTGCTGTGTAACTTCTTGGATGTCCGACATGAAGACCTGCACCTGACGGATACGGAAACTCAATCATAGCAAAAAACTTTGGTTTTTCACTTCCGTTTACTGCATGAAAGCAATTTGCTTCCTCCCACTTTTGCTGCCATTTCTTTTCAATGCTTTTAAAATTATACTCCGACATTATATAAAAACATTCCTTTCTATTATTATTTTAAATCTAATGTAATTTCTTTTGCATCGGTCCACAAACGCTCCAACGAATAAAATTCTCTTGTTTCTTCAAGCATTACATGGACAATTATATCACCATAATCCATCAATATCCAATTTCCGCCACCGTATCCTTCCTTATGTGATGGTTCAATATTGATTTGGGCCATTTTTTCTTCAATTTCATCAGTGCAGGCTCTTAACTGTGCCGCCGATGAACACGAACAAATAACAAAATAGTCACCAAGACTTGTTATTTGGGCAATATCCAAAGCAATAATATTCTTTGCTTTTTTATCATACATCGCCTGTGCAATCCTTTGTACTCTTTCCATAGTAAATTGCTCCTATCTTTTCTAAATCACTAATTCTTATTTTACTATATTTTTTCCAAAATGTCTATATAAAATTACCATTTTTTTAATAAAAAATATCTTCAATTGAAAGAATTGAAGATATTTTGTAAAAATTAACTTTGATTTGCAAGTTTTGCACTCTGGTCTGCAGTAATTAATGAGTCAATAAGCTCATCTAATGCACCATTTAATATTTGTTCTAATTTATACAAAGTGAGATTGATTCTGTGGTCTGTAACTCTGCCTTGAGGAAAATTATATGTCCTTATTCTCTCGCTTCTGTCACCGGAGCCAACTTGTGATTTTCTTTCATCGGCAATTTCCTTATGTCTTTGTTCCTCCATAACCTCGTAAATTCTTGAACGAAGAATTTTCATTGCCTTATCTTTATTTTTAAACTGTGATTTTTCATCCTGACACGAAACAACTATCCCTGTCGGTATGTGAGTAATTCTTACCGCCGAGTCAGTTGTGTTAACGCACTGTCCGCCAGGACCTCCTGCTCTGAAAACATCTATCCTCAAATCATTCTGGTCTATTTGAACCTCAACCTCTTCGACTTCAGGCAAAACCGCTACCGTTACAGCAGATGTATGAATTCTTCCGCCGGACTCTGTGCTCGGAACTCTCTGAACTCTATGCACTCCGCTTTCAAATTTGAATTTTGAATATGCACCCTGTCCCTCAATACTAAATGAAATCTCCTTATATCCACCTATATCAGTCGGACTGGAATTTAAAATATCAATTTTCCATCTTTGATTTTCAGCATACATTGAATACATTCTCATCAAGTCAGCAGCAAACAACGCAGCTTCTTCACCGCCTGTACCACCCCTGATTTCAATGATAACATTTTTCTCATCGTTAGGGTCTTTTGGCAAAAGCAGAATTTTTAATTCATCACAAACATTTTTTAAGGTTTGTTCTGCTTCTGAAAGCTCCTCTTTTATCAGGTCCTCCAATTCTTTTTCCTGACCTGACTCAAGCATTTCTTTGTCATCTGCAATTGTTTGTTTTGCTGTTTTATATTCCCTGTATTTTTCAATAATAGGCGATAAATCCGAATGTTCCTTCATATATTTCCGCCAATTTTCCTGGTCGGAAATAACATCAGGGTCACTTATTTTTTCGGCTATAACCCCAAATCTTTCTTCCAATGCTTCAAGCTTATCAAACACTGTTGCCACACTCTCCTATAAAGTATATTTCTTCACCGATATCCCCTTGCTGATATGACGATTACTGCATTTAAAATCAATATTTTCATTTTCTTCTATAATAGGTTTGAAAATATCAATCAGTTCATTCTCATCAAAATCAGTAACCGATAAAAACACTTCATTATTATCAATTGTCTTAATATAAAGAATGTCCATATGTTTCATAATGTTATCATATTTTTCTTTATATTTTTCCATTGTGTCCTTAAAATCACCCTGCTCGACAACTTTTAAAAGATAGTTACGAGAACCAATATATATTTTTGAAATTGAAGAAATATCAATTTTCTTAAGCATTGATTTAGCAGGAATAAATTCACCCAAAATACCATTGTCAGGGACAAAAGGAAATAAGCCATTAACCCAATTTTGAATACATATGATACCATCTGTTTTTTCTACATAGGTTGGCATAAAAGTATTAATCTTCATAACAACATATGAAAAACCTAATACAACTGCAATAAGATAGATTACCGCAAACAATATTTGAAATTTTATAAGACTGTATATAGCCATAACCAATCCCAAAACAGATATACTTCCAATAATACAAACTAAAATAAAATTGAAGTTCTTAACCTTTTTGGATATAGATGCTCTCTGTGTAAAATCCATAAAAATTCACCTCTAATTTATAATTATACCAAAAATTAATATAATTGTCAAATTTATGGTTTTACAACACTAATTCTCTAAAAATTTTATAATATCATTTAATTGTTTTTTAGCAGTTTCTCTACCAATTTCATATACGCGTCTTAACTCATTCGCATCCTTTTCAGACCTACCTATTTCAAGAGGTTTTTCAGGTCTTATAACTAAAGTATTCCCCTCTTTTTCGCGCCTCTTTATATAATCCAGAGTTTCATTATACATTATGTGTCTGTTTGCTATAGCCTCAATAAATTTTTGATACTTTTTATATATTCTTTTTATCAATGGCATCGCTCTGTTTTTCTTCTTAATAAAATCATACGGTTGTGTCAAAATAACAACATTTTTATCATATCCGATACTCTCAAAATACTTAATCGGAATTGAATCAACGATACCACCATCCAATAGCTTTTTATCACCAATCTTAACAATTTGTGATACCAACGGAAGAGATGCACTCGCCCTGAACCACTCAAACATATTTTCTTCTTCTTTATCAAAATGCTTATAATACGGCTTTCCTGTTTCAATATCCGTGCACACTGCCACAAATTCCATAGGATTTTTGTAAAATGCTTCGTTATCAAATATGTCATATTGAGTCGGAACAACTTTATAGCAAAATTCTGCATTATAAAGATTTCCCGTTTTTATGAGAGAATTAATCGAACAATATCTCTTATCATTACAAAATTGCATATTATATCTTATTCCTCTGCCAATTTGTCCAGATTTATAATTGCAGCCAAAAGCAGCACCTGCTGAAACGCCGATAATACCATCAAAATTAATGTTATTTTCCATCATAACATCAATCACTCCGCAGGTGAACATCCCACGCATTGCTCCGCCCTCTAAAATTAGTCCCTTTTTCATAAAATCACTCTCTTTTTTATTCATCTGTATTTAATTTTAACACATTTGCATATATTAATCAATAGTTGAACATTCTAATTCATATATTGTTAAAATTTTGGATAATTTCAAAAAAAGTATTGACAAAAAAATAAAAAAATGCTATAATTCTTTTCGTTGCTATGCGAGGGTGGCGGAATCGGCAGACGCGCACGTTTGAGGGGCGTGTGGTTTTTACCTTGCGAGTTCAAGTCTCGTCCCTCGCACCACCATAAATTAAATATTGCGGAATAGTGTAAAGGTAGCACTAATGACTCTGACTCATTCTGTGAGGGTTCGAATCCTTCTTCCGCAGCCATATCGGAACAAGTTACGATTGTTCCGATTTTTTTATTAAATCCATTGACAAAACTACAATTTTGTAGCATAATATATATTGATATAATAATGATAAATGAAGGGTAAATTTATGAAAAAACTTCTAATTCCAAAGGATTATAAAAGTTCTCTGACATTAAGAGAAACTCAAAAAGCAATTAAACTTATAAAAGATACATTTCAAACCGCTCTTTCCGATGCACTAAATCTTGACAGAGTTACAGCACCGATTGTTGTAAATGCAGAAAGCGGAATTAATGACGACCTAAATGGTGTTGAAAGAAAAGTCAGTTTTGACTTAAAAGAAATTCCCGGAAGTAATTGTGAAATTGTGCAATCACTTGCCAAATGGAAAAGAATGGCACTTTATCGCTATGGATATTCTGCAGGACAGGGTATCTATACAGATATGAATGCAATCAGAAGAGATGATGATATGGATAATCTTCATTCAATCTTTGTTGACCAATGGGATTGGGAAAGAATAATTAATGAAGAGGACAGAAATGTTGAATTTCTTAAAGAAATCGTTAAAAGGATTGTAAAAGCAATTGCCTATACTTCTGACAGGGTAAAATATAAATTCCCAAAAATAACAACAAAAATAACAAGCAAGGTTTTCTTTGTTACAACACAGGAATTGGAGGATATGTATCCGGGATTGAGTCCAAAAGAAAGAGAAAATACAATTACTCGCGAAAAAGGAACTGTGTTTATAATGCAGATTGGCTCAAAATTAAAAAGTGGTGAAAAGCACGATGGAAGAGCTCCTGATTATGACGATTGGAGCTTAAATGGAGACCTTATGTTCTGGAATGATACTTTAAACCGTGCTGTCGAAATAAGTTCAATGGGAATAAGAGTTGATGACAAATCACTTGCAAAACAATTGGAAATTGCAAATATGGAAGAGAGAAAGAAATATAAATATCATAGCATGATTTTAAACAAAGAACTTCCATTGACAATCGGTGGAGGAATTGGGCAATCAAGACTCTGTATGCTTCTTTTGCAAAAGGCTCACATAGGTGAAGTCCAGGTGTCTGTATGGAGTGAAGATATGATTAAAACTTGTGCAGACAACGGAATTATATTATTATAAAATAAAAAAACCGACCTTTCGGGGTCGGTTCATTTTTTTATATAAATTGATTTGTTTGTTCACTATATTCATAGCCAACTGTTCTGATTT
>JAZNGS010000112.1:0-7168 GCA_045576555.1 Clostridia bacterium
ATCTTACTTGACTTTCCATCAGGCTTAATTTCGACATTATCTTCTCGCTTGACAATAGGCTCTGTTTGTGGTACACTGTTATTAGAAAGTTGATGTTTATGTGCGAGTCCCTCCTCGTTTGAGGCTGAGGACACGTCGCCGTCGTCAACTTTTTTTGTATTCGATAATGCATAGAGAATTTTTCTTCCATCTTTTGCTTTTGCAATAAAGGAGAATTGAGGCGTAAGAGTGCTGAAAAGATATTTAAAAAAAACACTTGACAAAACAAATCATATATGTTAAAATATTACATAATTTCAAACGCTGAGAAGCGGAGTAGTAGGCATAGAATTTCGCCTTAAGAGAGATGTCGGGTGGTGCGAGACATTGGGAGAGCTTTGCTGAACTCACCGCGGAGCGGCTGCCACGAACTTACAGTAGGGGCAGACGGGAACTCCCGTAACAGAGTTGAGATGTGTTAGCATCTAAAGGGCATCTTATTTGGATGAAGAAGAGTGGTACCGCGGAGACACTGAAATTATAGCGTTTTCGTCTCTTTATATTAACAAAGAGACGAGAGCGTTTTTTTGTTGTTAATACCCTATTATATATTTTTTATGTTGAAAGGAGATTTCAAAATGAGAACTATTAAAATCACAGACATTACGCTTAAAAAACTTTCGGAGGACCGTGCAGTTTCGCTACTCTTTCGCGAAAAATCAGCAATAGCAAATTGTGCCGATGCACTTGGTGCAGATGCCATTGAATTACCTGCAGTGAAAAATCTTCGTGAAGACACGATTATATATAAAACTATTGCACAAAATGTTCAGAATGCTACTCTTGCAATTCCGATTGGATTTAATAAGGATGATGTGGCATCTGCATGGGAATGTATCAAAGATGCAAAAAAACCTCGCCTCCAGATTGAACTTCCTGTATCAACAATTCAAATGGAATATACTTATCATGTAAAGCAGGCAATTATGCTTGAAAAAATTGTTGAACTCATAAAAGAAGCGAAAGTATATTGTGATGATGTAGAATTTTCTGCACTTGATGCAACAAGAGCAGATATTGATTTCCTTATCTCAGCAGCGAAAGAAGCCGAGGCAAATGGGGCAAGTATTGTAACAATATGCGATAATGCAGGTATATCAACAGCCGATGATATTGCAGAATTAGTTTCAAAAATCAAAGACGCGGTAAACATTCCTGTACATATTCAGGTTTCTGACCGCATCAACCTAGGTGTTGCATCAGCATTTGCAGCTATCACAAAAGGCGCTGATGGAATTAAATGCGCTATGGCAGGCAAAGATGTTCTCCTGACAGGAGAAATTTCTGATGCAATAAGCATTTGCGGTTCACAGATTGATGCCAAGATTGAATTGGACACCACAAAAATTCACGCAAGCATTGATGATATGCTTTCAAACATAAACCACGAAAACTATGAAAATGAAAATAGTGTAAGCGACAAGAAAAAGATTTTGCTTGATTCTAATTCTTCTATTGCACAGGTTACTCAGGCCGCTGAAGTTCTGGGATATGATCTTTCTGATTCAGACATAGGAAATGTATATAAATCACTTATGCAGGTATGTGAAAAGAAAGGCTCTGTAGGCTCAAAAGAATTTGAAGCATTGATTGCAAGCTCTGCTATGCAGGCTCCTTCAACTTATCATTTTGAAACTTATACAACAACAAGTTCTAATGTGGCAAGCTCAATGTCACAGGTTACACTTAAATGTAATGACGAAATTATATGCGGTGTCAGCAACGGAGAAGGCCCTATCGACTCTGCATTCCGCGCAATAGAACAGTGCATAGGTCATCACTATGAGCTTGACGATTTTCAGGTTCAATCTGTAACTGAAGGTAAAGAAGCATTAGGTTCGGCACTTGTCAGACTTCGTAACAACGGAAAACTTTATTCAGGCAACGGAACTTCAACTGATATTGTTGCCGCAAGTATCAGAGCATATATAAATGCACTTAACAAGATTGTTTTTGAGGAGGCATAATATGAAAATAGTATTTTCAACCAAGAATGTGAGTCGTGCGACCTTTCTTGACACTTGTCGTTATGCCTTTGATTACGGATTTGAAGGTTTTGAAATATACGATGCAATAAAAGAAAGAAGCTCACATCATGACAGCATATTAAGGCGTGACCGTACTGCTGATGCAAAGAGAAAGCTTGTAAACAGAAATCTTGCAGTTTCAGCAATTCGTATGCCTGATGGTATAGATAACGAAAAGATAACTTCTGATTTAATGGTTAAATATATTGATATGGCCGCAATATCAGGAATATCAAATGTAATTGTCCGTGTAGATGAAAAGGTTTCATTTGATGTTTTAGACGAAAAACTTTCTACTGCTATAAAAAAGGCGGAAAATACAGATGTGAGCATTTTATTTGAAACAGTAGGTTATCTCGCGAACACAGAAAATGTAATTGAAATAATAAACCACTTCTCTTCTGCAGTAATTGGTGCATCCTGGAATGTGAGAGGCACATACTTTGATGCAGGCGAAACATCTGAAACAACAATCAAAACTTTGGGCGCATACATCAAATATGTTCGTCTTGGTGATATGAAGGGCGGAAAAACCGTCTTAATCGGCGAAGGTGAACTTGATGTAGCAAAGCTTATTGGAGCTCTTTCTTCTCTCAACTATGAGGGTTATATTTGTGCAGCCTGGAACGAAGAAATCAACGATGCTGATATTGTTCTTACTCATTTTGCAAACTACATTTCACAACTTAACCGCGAGAAAAAGTCTTTTGATAAAGCATATTACAACAGAGATAAGTCAGGAACATTTGTGTGGAAAAAGTACGATCTTATTGATGCAACTTTTTCTGATGTTTTAGATACAATGGTAGAAAATTATCCTGACCAGTATGCATTTAAATATCCTACTCTTGACTACACAAGAACTTATGAGCAATTCAGGCGAGATGTTGATGAATGTGCTGCGGCTCTCATATCTTTAGGTGTAAAAGCAGGAGACCATGTTGCAGTTTGGGCAACAAATGTGCCGGAATGGTTTATCACATTTTGGGCAACTACAAAAATCGGTGCAGTTTTAGTTACTGTTAACACTGCATATAAAATTCACGAAATTGAATATCTGTTAAAGCAGTCTGACACACATACTCTTGTTATGATAGAATATTGTAAGGACATTAATTACAAAGAAATAATTCAGGAGCTTTGTCCTGAACTTGAAAATTTAGAACCTGGTAAGCCTTTGTATTCCAAGAACCTTCCGTTCCTAAGAAATGTCGTAACTGTTGGGTTCTCAATGGATGGTTGCCTGACCTATGAACAGATGCTTTCTCGTTCTTCTCTCGTCCCCCGTGAAGAAGTCAGAAGACGCGCTTATCTTGTTAAGCCTGACGATGTATGTAATATGCAGTATACATCAGGAACAACAGGATTTCCTAAAGGTGTTATGCTTACACACCGCAATATCGTTAACAACGGTAAAACAATTGGCGATAGAATGGATTTATCAACAGCGGACCGTATGATGATTCAGGTCCCTATGTTTCATTGTTTCGGAATGGTACTTTCGATGACATCTATGATGACTCACGGTGGTACACTTTGTCCTATACCATATTTCTCACCAAAATCATCACTTGCTTGCGTAAATGACGAGAAAATTACATGCTTTAATGGTGTGCCGACAATGTTTATTGCAATGTTCAATCATCCGGATTTTGCAAAAACTGATTTTTCATATATGAGAACAGGTATTATGGCAGGTGCAAACTGTCCTGCTGATTTGATGCGCAGAGCATCTGTTGAAATGAATATGCGCGAAATCATTTCTGTTTATGGTCAGACAGAGGCATCACCAGGATGTACTATGGGTGAAGTTAACGAAGACCTTGAACACAGAGTTGAAACCGTCGGAAGTGCCTTTCCCGGAGTTGAATGTAAAATTATTGACCCTGAAACAGGCGAAGAGATGCCTGATGGTGAAAGTGGCGAATTTGTTGCACGCGGCTTTAACATTATGAAGGGTTACTACAAAATGCCCGAGGCAACAGCTCAGGCAATAGATAGTGATGGATGGCTCCATTCGGGCGATATTTGTATGAGAACTCCTGATGGATATTACAAAGTGACCGGAAGATTAAAGGATATGATTATCCGTGGAGGCGAAAACTTGTATCCAAGAGAGATTGAAGAATTCTACCTTACAAATCCAAAAGTTCGTGATGTTCAGGTTGTTGGCGTTCCCGATGAAAGATATGGCGAAGAATGCTGTGCATGGATTATTCTTCATAAGGGCGAAATATCTGATGAGGAAGAAATGAAAGAATTTGGTAATGCTTCCATTGCAAGACATAAAGTACCGAGATATTTTATGTTTGTTGACGAATTTCCGATGAATGCTGCAGGTAAAATTCTTAAGTACAAAATGCGTGATGAATCGGCCGAAAAGTTAGGTTTGAAAAAATAATTTGGACTCTTTGAAAGGCGATGAATCTAATGAGTAAATACAAAATAATAGATGCTCACTGTCATATATATCCTGACAAGATTGCTGAAAAAGCGTCAGAAAGCACAGGTAGATTCTATGACATTCCAATGTGTCTGGACGGAAAAATCTCCACACTTTTAGAATATGGTGAAAAAGCAGGTATAGGGCATTTTATAGTTCAGTCTGTTGCCACAACACCTAAGCAGGTTTCAAGCATAAACAATTTTATTGCGGACTCTGTTTCCAAAAACAATGGTAAATTTACAGGCTTAGGCACACTTCATCCCGACAGTGAGAACATAAAAGCAGATGTTGATGAAATGATAAGTCTTGGCTTAAAGGGTGTAAAGCTTCATCCTGATATACAGCAATTCAAAATAGATGATTACCGTATGCTTAAAATCTATGAGCTTTGCGAGGGAAAACTCCCTATTCTTATTCATACAGGCGACCATCGTTACGACCAATCAAACCCAAACAGAATGATGCCTATTCTTGACATTTATAAAGATTTGATAGTTATAGGGGCACATTTTGGGGGCTGGTCTATCTGGGAGGAAGCAGCCAATAAACTCTGTAAATACGAAAACTTTTACGTGGATTGTTCCTCGTCTCTTTATGCTATGACACCTGAAAAGGCAAAAGAACTTATTATGAAATATGGAACTGATCGTGTATTGTTTGGAACGGACTACCCTATGTGGGAACCTGAAGCTGAAATTAAAAAGTTTATGCAGATAGACCTCACAAATGAACAACGAGAAGATATACTTTACAACAACGTCGCAAAACTGTTTAATATACAATAATTGTGACGCAAAACATTAAATTTTAAAAATATTTTTTAATTTTTTCAATAAAACTCTTGACAAATGGAAATTTGCGGAGTATAATACAACTTAAATTTGAATATCACAAAAAAGACTGTGACGAGGACGGTCGGATTGTGGAGCCTGGAGAGAGTTGCCGGTTGGTGCGAGGCAAAGGTCAAGCTTTCCAATGACTTATCACCTCCGAGTCGGAGGACCGAAAACGAATAGTGAGTAGACTCCTTCCGTAATGCTGCGTAAAGGCAAAGGGCTTGTTAGAGCCCAGTGAGTGACGGAATATTTATTCTCCGTAATTTGAGTGGTACCGCGGGTAATTATAACTCGTCTCAAGGTTATATTTGAGGCGAGTTTTTTGTTTTATTCAAAATTAGTAACCAATTATTAAATTTGTCATAATCGGAAGGAGACAAAAACAATGGATTACAGTTTGAAAGAAGTAGCAGGCAGAATCAAAGACCTGCGAGAAGCAAAGGGTTATACACAGGAAGAGCTTGCAAAGCTTTGCGGTGTATCAGCAGATGACTACAAGACTTTAGAAGAAGGTGAGACAGATTTTAGTTTTACCTTCATATACAAATGTGCAAAGGCTTGCGGAGTTGAAGTTGTTGATTTGCTTGAAGGAACAAGTACAACTCTTACATCCTTTGCCATCACAAGAAAAGGCGAAGGTCTTAAAATTATGAAGAAGCACGGTGTTGAATACAACAACCTTGCTCCAAAGTTCAGAGAAAAATTGGCAGAACCTTTCCTCGTTAAATTCCCATATCGCGAAGAGGAGCAGAATGCTCCAATTCAGTTAAGTTCACATAATGGTCAGGAATTTGATGTTATAGTTAAAGGTTCCTTAAAAGTTCAGGTTGGGAACCACATAGACATTCTTAATGAGGGTGACTCAATTTTCTATAACAGTATCATTCCTCATGGTATGATTGCAGTTTCAGAGGGCGGCTGTGAATTCCATGCAGTTGTATTAAATCCGCAGGACGGACTGGTGAGCGAAGAATATCCTGAAGCTCCTGTAGGTGCCGCTAAAGCTGTTGCTAAAAAAGTAACATCAGAAACAGTTGCAGATAAATTCATCGAATCATCATATGATGAAAACGGCGTATTCAATGGTATCACATTCAAAAATGACGATAAGTTCAATTTCGCATTCGACTGTGTTGATGCCATTGCCGAAAAGAATCCTGAAAAATTAGCAATGATGTGGGTGGCAAATGATAAATCAGACAGAAAATTCACTTTTAGCGATATGAAAAAGTATTCTGCCAAAACTGCAAACTACTTCGAGTCACTTGGCATCAAAAAAGGCGATACAGTAATGCTCGTATTAAAGAGACATTATCAGTTCTGGTTCTGCATGCTTGCACTTCATAAAATCGGTGCTATCGCAATCCCTGCAACAAATCAGCTTGTAGAACACGACTTTGATTACAGATATAAAGCAGCAAAGGTTAAAGCAATTGTTTGTACTGCAGATGGCGATGTGTCGACAGAAGCAGAAAAAGCAGCAGCAAACTATCCGGGAATGGTTAAAGTTTTAGTAGGCGGAAACAAAGACGGATGGAATGATTTTAATGTAGAGATGGAACGATTCAGCACTCATTTTGACCGCACCGAAAACACACCTTGCGGAAACGATCCGATGCTTATGCTCTTCACATCAGGGACAACAGGATATCCGAGAATCGCAACACACTCATAGAAATATGGATGTCCTCACTATCCGACTGCAAAGCATTGGCATAATGTAAATCCCAATGGACTTCACTTTACCATCTCAGATACAGGCTGGGGTAAAGCTCTTTGGGGCAAGCTGTACGGTCAGTGGCTCTGTGAAGCAGCGCAAT
>JAZNGS010000113.1:0-2503 GCA_045576555.1 Clostridia bacterium
GTAATACATAAAGAAAATGATGGTTTAGTTAGTGCAAGACAAGCAGGGATTAAAGTGGCAAGTGGAGATTATATCTTCCATCTTGACGGAGATGATGCAGTTCTTCCCGATGCATTAGAAAGTGCACAAAAAATCATCAAAGAAACCAATGCAGATATTGTTTCTTTTTCTTATAAATGCAGTATCAATGAGGAAATAGGAGAAACTGTTTGCGATTTAGTTGATGAGGGCTTGTATCGCAAAGAGGAAATCGAACAGCATATTTTCCCAAAGCTTTTGTCAGATAAAAATATGAATCACATATTCTACTTTTTGTGGGGCAAGGCAATAAAGCGTGAACTTGCAACAAAACATCAGCTGGGTGTCAATCCTGCTATTTCTTTAGGCGAGGATTTAAGCTGCATAGTTCCTTGTTACTTAGAAGCAGAAACAGTTTATATGAGCAAAAAAGCCATATATCTTTATACAATAAGAAATGATTCCATTTCAACAGATTTTAAAACGCATCAGATTTCGCAGATAGCGGATGTAATTACAGGACTTCGTGGTTTAAATATAGAAAAACCGCAAGACTTTGAAAAGCAGATTTCCCGTTATTCTTGTTTTATGTGTTTTGCAATTTTAGCGGCAGCTGCTGAAGGAAATCACTTTAATTCGGTGGGAAAATTAAAGGAACTTATATTAGGTTCTTTGCATAAAGAAGAAATTAAAAAGGCTTATTTTGAAAATGTCACCTTTAAGAGTCGAATTGCTATATCCTTGATGAAAAAACAAAAAATCAGATTAGCATTTTACTTTTTGTATTTCTGTAAAGAATTAAAGCGTATGAGAAAGGGTGGTAATGAGTGAATACAACACCTAAAATATCTTTAATAATGAGTGTGTATAATGGCGAAGATTATTTAGTCGAAGCGATTGAAAGCGTCTTAAATCAAACTTTTAAAGATTTTGAACTTATTGTGATTAACGATTGCTCTACCGATACCACAGGTGAAATATTAAATAGATTTGCGGAGCTTGACAAGCGTGTGAAAGTACATACCAACGAAGTAAATTTAAGACTTCCGTCATCTCTTAATAAAGCAATAACACTCGCACAAGGTAAATATATCGCAAGGATGGATGCAGATGATATATGCCTCCCTGAAAGACTTGAAAAGCAGTATGGATTTATGGAAGAAAACCCACATATATCTCTGTCATCTTGTAGATTTATGACACTTAAAAATGGAGTGATTTCTTCAGGAGGATGCGGAGGAAAAAGCGACAATGAATCTATAAAAGCTTTGCTTTTAGTTACTAATCCTATACTTCATCCCGGAATTATTGCAAAAGCTGATGCAATCAGGAGTTTAGGGTATGATAAAAATTTCACCTGTACCGAAGATATGGAACTTTGGACGAGATTTGTAATGGCAGGCTATGATATTGAAATTATGCCTGAATATCTTATGATATACAGACTTCACGATAAGCAGATTACAGAAACAACTCTTGAAAAACAACACAAAGAAGTTGTTGCCATCCAAAAAAACTATTGTGGCAAGCTCCTTGATGTTATGGATTCGGATCAAGAGGAGTTTTATATCAAAGGAATTTATTTTAGGGAAAATACAGATATTAATAAGTTTTGCGAGTTTTACAAATGGCTAAAGGCTGTTAATCGCAAAAAGAAAGCATTTAGTAAAGATGCGTTAAACTATGCCATGTTTGAAATCTTGGCAGAATATAAAAGAAAAGGTATTACAAAAACTAAACTAATAAAAGCAATGCTTTTATTTGGAATACCGTATCTTGCATCGGAAATTCCCGGGCGTAAGAAAAGAGCTCGCATAGATGGACTTAAGTGCATTGAAAGTGCAAAAAAAATAGGACTTAAGCAAACCGGAGGAACTTTGGAATTTCCGACTTTTTCAAAATGAAAAAAATAGGAGCTTGAAGTATGCATATATTTGAATACCCATATATAATTATAACCATTTTGGTTTTATGCTTTATTGTTCTTACTGCTATTGGCATATATTTTGCTGTAAGAGGAGCGAAAACTGCGAAAGGCAGCGAAGAAAAGGACTTTATAAATATAAGTAAATTAGAAGCCGCTTTTGAAAAATCCGGCAAATTGCAGGAAGATAGATGCGTCTTCTATGCTAAAGTTTCTTTGGATAATTTCAGAAGTCTTTATTCTGCACATCAAACTTCAAATGTTTTTTCTGAAATAAAGGGAGTCTTGCTTGAAGTTTTTTCAAACGGTGATGACAGTAATATTGCTATGTATGGAGAAAAAAACTTTGTTGTTTTCTCAAAATGGAATATGGAAACTGCACGCAAGAAAATAGAAATTTGCTTTGCAGAAATGAATAAGTGTCTCTTAAAACACAGTGCACTTAATATTATTGACATCAGAATCGGAGTGTATTTTGCCTTTGGCACACAGGTGCCCTTAGATGATGCTATAGGTCGTGCAAAACAAGCATATTTGCTTGCAAAGAATGAAAACATCTCA
>JAZNGS010000114.1:0-7580 GCA_045576555.1 Clostridia bacterium
GTCGGTAAGGCACCAGATTTTGATTCTGGCATTCGTAGGTTCGAGTCCTGCTATCCCTGCCAGGGCCATTAGCTCAGTTGGCAGAGCACTTGACTTTTAATCAAGTTGTCCGGGGTTCGAATCCCCGATGACTCACCAAACTAAGAAATTGTGAAAAGCCTTGATTTTACTAGGTTTGCATGATTTCTTTTTTTTATATTTTTATTGGTCGTAAAATGAAGAGGTGTAAGTAATAAACAGTAAATGTTAGTCAAATGTTAGTCAAAATTTAGTCAAAGGCATGTGTGATATTTCTAGTATAAGCCGCTGGTTTGCTCGTGAATTTACTTTTTTTAACGGATTTGGATAATGAATAAAGCAAAAAAAAAACTTGATATTTTGATAAATTTTTGATACTATTGAATTGTAGATAGATGATGTATTAAACCCTAATTAGAATTAGGGAGAAATATTATCCTGATAAGGTAACTTAAGAGGTGTTTATTTATGGATGATATATACACTGATAAACTCTTTGAAAATTCTCATATACTTGAGGCGAATGATGAATGGGTTGGTAAGGCTAAAATTATTCAGATTGGAGAAACATGCCTTGATAAAGGTGCGTCAATAGCTGAACATATGCAAACCTGTGATGAAGTCACATTTGTTTTATCTGGTGAAGGAGTTTTGGTTTCAAATGGTGAAAAAGCGAAGTGTTCTGCAGGTGATATGCACATAATTTCTAATGGTGTAAGTCATAAGATTACTGCTGATGATGATAGCTGTTTGAGGTTTATTCATTTTGCTTTTTGTTTTGAAGAAAACAGTACTGATAAACTTTCAGAATTCTATGACAATTGTAAAAATATCATTTTAAAAGACGATGGTGAGATTCGACAGTTGTTGAATATGCTTGTTGATGAATATACAAATAATCTTGATTATGAAGATGTGATGAAAAACAGTCTTGTTCAGATAATTCTTATTAAGATTTGGAGAAAATTCCATGATATTTCTTTCGAGAAAAGATTTTTTGAAAATAAAAAAACAATTGGAAAAACAGTTTATGATATTATAAAATATGTTGATAAAAATGCATTAAATAAACTGACATTAAAAGACCTTGCAGAAAAATTTTCATATAGTGAGAGTTATATTTCCCATCTTTTCAAAGAAAAAACAGGAATTTCAATAAAAGAATATATAATAACTGTAAAAATGCGATTTGCAGAATCAATGCTTGCAGAAGGAAAATTAAGTCTAACTGAAATTTCAGAGCTTACCGGTTATGAAACAGTACAATCATTTTGTAAAATTTTTAAAAAATATACCGGGCGAACACCCGGAGAAATAAAAAAAAGGAGAGGATAAATTATGAAAATTGGAATTATTGGATGCGGTACAATTGCAAACAATGCACACATTCCGGCGTACATGAAAAACAAAGAGGCAGAAATTAAGTATTTCTGTGACATTATTCCGGAAAGAGCAGAAAATGCTGTACAAAAGTATGGCTGTGGAAAAGCTGTTGTAGATTATCGCGAGGTTCTCGCTGATGATGAAATAACTGCTGTTTCAGTTTGTACACCAAATTATTGTCACAGTGAAATAGCAATTGCAGCTATGAAAGCAGGAAAGCATGTTCTTTGCGAAAAGCCTGCTGCGAGAACATATGAGGAAGCTTTACAAATGCAAGAAGCACAACACAAGTATGGAACAACACTTAATATCGGTGTCGTAAATCGTTATAATGATAATGTAAATCGTATAAAGAAAATGATTGATGATGGTGAACTTGGGGAGATTTTCCATGTGTATGCAAGTTTTCGTGCATATCGTTCAATTCCAGGACTTGGTGGGGCATTTACCCAGAAGGCAGTTGCAGGCGGTGGCGTGCTTATAGATTGGGGTGTTCATTTTCTTGATATTATTATGTACTGCTGTGGAGACCCATCTGCAGTAACTGTAAGCAGCGAAACATTTACAAAGCTTGGTTCACCTATCGAAGACTATAAATATGTTAGTATGTGGGCAGGCCCTCCTGTAAAAGACGGAGTATGTGATGTAGAAGAAAGTGTTACAGGAATAATCCGTACAACAGGTCCTACTATTACATTAAATGGTGCTTGGGCTCAAAACATTGGACAAGAAGAAATGTATATCGACTTCATGGGTACAAAAGGCGGAATTAGACTTATTTACGGAAAGGAATTCACATTATATTCAACAAAGGGTGATTCATTAACCACAACAAAATTCTCAGCACAATCTAATAATCATTTTGAAAATGAAATTAATGCGTTTGTTGATTGTATAAAGAGCGGTGAAAAGCTTCCGTCACACATTGATTCAAATATACTTGTTTCAGAAATATTGGATGCAATTTACAAATCAGCAGAAGCACATAAGGAGATACAGTTATGAAAAAAATAGGTTTTATAGATTATTATCTTGATGAATGGCATGCAAATAAATATCCTGGTTTTTTTCAGGAGGCAGTAGGCGATGAAATGAAAGTATGCTATGCTTATGGTGAAATAGATGCACCTAATGGAATTTCAAATAAGCAATGGTCAGAAAAAAACGACATAGAATTGTTGGATTCAATAGAAGAAGTTGTTGAAAAAAGTGACTACATAGTAGTATTGTCTCCTGACAATCCGGAAAAGCATGTTGGTCTTGCTGAGATTCCTTTGAAATCCGGTAAACCTGTATATATTGATAAAACATTTTCGACAAGCGGCAAAGACGCTGAATATATGTTCAAAAATGCAGATGATAATAATACTCCTTGCTATTCAAGTTCTGCACTTTACTTTTCTGATGAACTCAGAGAAGTGGATAAAGATGGAATTTCAAGAATTTGCAGTATGGGACCAGGCAATTTGGGAAATTATGCAGTTCACCAGGTTGAGCAGATTGTATACCTTATGGGATATGCTGCAAAGAGAGTTATGTGTCTTGGAGATACAACCCAGTATTCTTATATAATAGAGTTTGAAGGAAACAGATTTGCACAAGTAAATCATTTTGCTGGTCAAGACTATGCTATGACTATTGGATACGAAAATGGTAAATCAAAAAATGTAAAAATCGAATCTAAATTCTTTAAAAATTGTATAAAGAATATGACTGAATTTTTCAAAACTGGTAATGTTCCTGTTTCACATGAACAAACAGTTACAGTTATGAAAATAATAGAAGCTGTTATTAAGGCAAGTAAAAATCCTTTTGTTTGGGAAAATATTTGCTAAATGAAGACAAAAGTAGTATTGTATACAAACCTCGATTTATAATACTGCAGTAATAAAGGCAATTTTTCGGTGGAGGTATTTTAATGTATAACATAGTGTTAATAGGTTGCGGTCATATGGGAGCTGTGCATCTTGATGACATATATTTAAATGAAAATGTGAACGTTTATGCGGTTGTTGATTTGGATATTGACCGTGCAGAGTATTTTAAACATAAATATGGTGCCCAAAAGTGTGGTACTGATTGCGAAGAATTTATTAAAGATGAAAAGACAGATATTGTAATATGTGCCACTTATTCTAAAACGCATCTTGATATATTAAAGTTGTGTGTAAAATACAATAAGCATATGCTATGCGAAAAGCCTATAACACCTGATATAGATTCTGCAAGAGAATTTGTAGAAATTGTCAAAAATTCCAAGATTAAAGTGCAGATAGGCTTTATTTTAAGATTTAACGAAACCTATCGCAAGGTGGCTGAACTTATACATAGCGGAACGATAGGAAGTCCTATGATGATACGAATGTCACAAAATCATCATGTTTTAGAATGGAAAAAATATCGCGCACTATTGGAAGATACTTCTCCGATTGTTGACTGCGGAGTACATTATGTTGACCTTTTAAGATGGTATACAGGTGCGGAAGTGTCAGAAGTGGGAGGTATCTCGCAGACATTAGATGAGGAAACGCCTGAATATACATATAATTATGGCTTGATAACCATTAAAATGACTGATGGAACTGTTGCATTTTATGAAGCAGGCTGGGGTGGAGCGATAGCTGCTGAAAACAAAAAAGAGTTTATCGGTCCGAAAGGTAGAATAACAATTATAGAAAGAGACAACAGACCTGACTGCAAAGAGGAAGGCGACCTTATTAGTATTTATGACAAAGAAACAGGCGAATACAGAAGCATAAATATTGATTGCGTAAGGCGTCCCACAATGGCACAGCTCAATAAGCTTATTGATATGATTGAAAATGATGTGCCAGCTTTTCCAACAATTGACGATGTCCTAAAAGGTATGGAAATAGTTACTAAAGCAGATGGCATATTAAAGAGAGGTTAAAAATATGTACAATTTTCCAATAGGAGTAATACTTGAATCATTCAAATTACCAAGGTCAGAGGCAATAGTAAAAGCAAGAGAAATTGGTGCTTCTGGTATACAGATGTATGCAACAGAAGGTGAAAATTCTGCAGAAAATTTAACCAAGAATAAAAGAAAAGAACTTCTTAAAGAGGTTAAGGATAATGGACTTGTGTTTTCTGCTCTTTGCGGAGATTTAGGCGAGGGCTTCTGGAGACCTGAAAGAAACGATATACTTATTGAACGCTCAAAAAGGATTTTGGATTTGGCAAAAGATTTGGAAACAGATATTGTTACTACTCACATAGGCCCTGTTCCTGATGACGAAAATCATGACAGATACAAAATAATGCAGGAGGCATGCTTTAAGCTTGCCTCCTATGCTGATACTGTAAATGCGCATTTTGCTATCGAAACAGGACCTGAAAAATCAGAGGTTTTAAAGAAGTTTCTTGATTCCTTATCATCAAAAGGGGTTGCGGTAAATTTAGACCCTGCAAATCTTGCTATGGTGCCTTGTGATGATCCTGTTCAAGCAGTGTATAACCTTAAAGATTATATTGTTCATACTCATGCAAAGGATGGAAAAAACATTTGGTTTAAAAAACCTGAAGAAGTCTATGGTGTAGATAAATTTGACGAAAAGTCCATAAACTCGGGAGATTCTTTTATTGAGCTTCCATTGGGAACGGGTTCGGTACCATTTCCTCAATATCTAAAAGCACTTGAGGATATAGGATATAAGGGCTTTTTAACAATTGAAAGAGAAGTTGGAGATGCTCCTGAAAAGGATATAAAGATTGCATATGATTTTTTAAAGGAAGTTATAAAACAGTATTAAATTGTTAATGCCAGATTCTAATGAAAAATTTTTACAAATATATTGACAAATTATAAAAATAATGTTAGAATTTATTGAGTGTCCGTATGGGACACTTTGACATTACACACACTTTCTGATTTTTAAAAGGTTGCCAAATGGTCTTTTAAGAAGGTGAGGGAAGTGGAGGAATAAAAAAACAAGGAGGAAATAATAATGTCAAATGTAATTTCAATGAAACAATTATTGGAGGCCGGCGTACATTTCGGTCACCAGACAAGAAGATGGAACCCTAAAATGGCTGAATACATCTTCACAGAAAGAAATGGCATCTATATCATCGACCTTCAAAAGACAGTTAAGAAGGTTGAAGAAGCTTATTACTTCATCAGAGATATAGCTGCTGCAGGCGAGGATATCTTGTTTGTTGGTACAAAGAAGCAAGCTCAGGACTCAATCAAAGAAGAGGCTGAAAGAGTTGGTATGTACTATGTTAACGCAAGATGGCTTGGCGGTATGATGACAAACTTCAAGACAATCCAAAAGAGAATTGAAAGACTTAACCAGATTAACAAGATGGAAGAAGAAGGAACTTTTGATTTGTTGCCAAAGAAGGAAGTTATCAATCTTAAGGGACAAAGAGATAAGCTTGAAAAGTACCTTGGCGGTATCAAGGATATGAAGAAGCTTCCTGGTGCTTTGTTCGTGGTTGACCCAAGAAAAGAAAAGATTGCAATTGCTGAAGCAAAGAAGCTTGGTATTCCTGTTGTTGCTATTGTTGATACAAACTGTGACCCTGAAGAAGTAGATTATGTAATTCCGGGTAATGACGATGCTATCAGAGCAGTTAAGTTAATTGCATCAACAATTTCAAATGCTATCATCGAAGGCAGACAAGGTGAAGATGCTCTTCCTGTTGTTGAAGCTGAAGAAGAAGCAGTTGAGGAAGCAATTGAAGAATAATTAGATAAAAAAAGGGCAGTCTTGGTCTTTTATAAGACTGTGATTGCTCTTTAATTATATATTTAGGAGGATAAAATTATGGCATTTACAGCTCAAGATGTAAAAGAATTGAGAGAAATTACCGGTTGTGGTATGATGGACTGTAAAAAAGCTCTTACAGAAACAAACGGTGATAAGGATAAAGCAGTTGAATATTTGAGAGAAAAGGGATTGGCTACTGCTGCTAAAAAGGCAGGCAGAATTGCATCTGAAGGTATTGTTAAGGCATACTTGACAGATGATAAAAAGGTTGGAGTTTTGGTTGAAGTTAACTCTGAAACAGACTTCGTTGCAAAGAATGCTGAATTCCAGGAATTTGTTGAAAGTGTTGCAAAACTTATTGCAGACAAGGCTCCTGCAGATGTTGATGCATTAAAGGAAATTTCATTCAATGCTGAACAAAATGTTGGCGAAGCATTAACAGCTTTGATTGCTAAAATCGGCGAAAATATGAACATTAGAAGATTTGCAAGAGTTGAGGGTAATGTTTGCTCATATACTCACGGTGAAGGCAGAATTGGTGTTTTGGTTGAGGCTGAAGGAAGTCTTGCAGACGCTGATGCTTATGAAGCAGCAAGAGATGTTGCAATGCAGGTTGCTGCTATCAACCCAATGTATCTTTCAAAGGATACAGTTCCAGCTGAAGATGTTGAAAAAGAAAAGAACATCATCATTGCTCAAATCAAAGAAGATCCAAAGAATGCTAATAAGCCTGATGCTATCTTGGAAAAGATGGTTGGCGGAAAAATCAACAAGTTCTTTGAACAAAACTGCTTGTTGCAACAAGAATTTGTTAAGAATGGTGACTTCAAAGTTGAAGCATACCTTGCTACAAAGGGAGTTAAGCTTGTTAACTATGTAAGATTTGAAAAGGGCGAAGGTCTTGCTAAAAAAGAAGAAAACTTTGCTGATGAAGTTGCAAGTATGATTAAATAATTTTTATGAATTTTTGGGAGTTGCATATGCAACTCCTTTTTTTGATATTAATTTGCCAATCTTATTTATTGCAATCTGGAAAATATTGTGTTATAATATAGAATGACATTCAATTTTGATAATTGGAGGAAGAAAAATGAAAAAGAAAATATTATTTGCATTTACGATTGCCTGTATATTGATAGCGTCAATGGGAATTATAAATGCATCAGCAGGGACTTATGAAAATTTGACCTATAGCATATCAAATGGTGAGGTTACAATTACTGGTTGTGATGAGGATGTAACATCAGTGACAATTCCGTCAACAATTGAGAATTGCCCTGTAACTAGCGTAGGAAGCTATGCGTTTGAAAGTTGCAGCAGTTTAACAAGCATCACGATACCAGACAGCGTAACAAGCATAAGGTATTCTGCATTTGAAGATTGCAACAGTTTAACAAGCATCACAATACCAGACAGCGTAACAAGTATAGGAACTTGTGCATT
>JAZNGS010000115.1:0-12377 GCA_045576555.1 Clostridia bacterium
AAAAATTTACATTGAATTTTTTTAACTAATATGGTATAAATATATAAGTAACAGGTTTCAATTGAAATGAAACCGTAACAAAAATGATACAAAATTGAATGGAGGAAGTAATAATGAAGAAAAAAATTGCTTTACTATTGGCATGCGTGATGATGACATCTGTTTTTGCTGCGTGCGGAGACAAACAGGCAACAAACGGTGGGGAAGTGCCTACACTAACATGGTATATGCCGGGATCAAAACCTGCAGACCTTGAATTAGTACAAGCAGAGATAAACAAAATAATTGAGCCAAAGATTGGTGCAAAACTTGAGTTCGTATATGTAGACTCAGGTTCGTTTAATGAAAAAACAAATATGCTAATGGCTTCACAAACAGCATATGACCTTGCTTTTTCAGGATGGGTAAATTCATTTGACAGAGGTGTTTCACAAAAAGGATTTTTAGATATCAGCGAATATCTTGAAGATCATCCTGAATTGAAGGAAGCTATTCCTGATTATGCATGGGAAGCTGTAACTTTAAATGGCGGCATTTATGCAGTGCCTAACCAGCAGATTTATGCAACATGGCCATGTTCAGCTGTTCCAAAGAAATATGTTGACAAGTACAATTTTGATGCATCAAGTGTTAAAAAGGTAGCAGATCTTGAACCACTTATGGAGAAGATTCGTGATAATGAAAGTGATGTATATGTAATTGACCCTTCATTGAAGGAGATGGCACTAGCTGATACAATACAGATTCTTTCAGACGTGTATGGATTCTTTGTTAAGAATGACGACCCTGAGTGTAAAGTATTTTATGCGTATGATAGCGAAGCATACATTGAACAATTATATAACTTGAGAGAATTCTATAACAAGGGATTCATCAGAAAAGATATTGCGAGTGCTCAAGGAAGTTCAGACACTGCGAAGAAAGCAGCTATTACACACGGAACATTTAAGCCTGGTTTTTATGCAGACTACAAGAGAAACCACGATGGCGAAGAGTGTGTAGTATTTAAGTGGGCAGACCCTGTAGTAACAGGTCCAATGATCAGACAAACTCTAACAGCAGTTAGTGCTACATCAGAAAATCCAGATAAGGCAGTTGCACTTTTGGCGTTAGTGAATACAGATAAGGAACTATTCAGACTTATTGTTCACGGAATTGAAGGAAAGCACTATGAAAAGCTTGAAAGCGGACATATTAGAGTTTTGGATAAGAAATCATATGGTCAGCATACAGCTGGTTGGTACTTTGGAAGCCAGTTTAACTCATATGTAGTTGAAGGAAAAGATCTAGATTTGTGGGAACAGATGAAAGAACTTAACGACTCTGCAATCCACTCACCACTTATCGGATTTGCATTTGATAAAACACCTGTATCGAACGAACTTGCTAATGTAACATCAGCTCACACAGAATACGGCGGAATGAGTATTGGTTCTGTTGACCCAGCAGAAGCACTTGATAAGTGTAGAGATAAGGCAAAACTTGCAGGGGCAGATAAGGTGCTTGAAGAAATGCAAAGACAAATTGACGAATTTTTGAAAAACAAATAAACTAAACTGAGGGTGAAAAAATGAGGAAAAGATTTATAACGGCATTATTATCCATAACAATACTTTTGCTATCTATTACCCCCGTTGGAGCTGTCTTTACTGAAAATGAATATTATGTAGATTATGAAAAATCAATAGTTACATTTTCAACAGCAGCTGATATTCCTGAAATCAGTACAACAGTAGTGGTATTAAATAATGGTATAAATGATATCACAAATGCTGAAACAGATATGCAGTACATAAACACAATAAAAACAGATGAGAATGGAAAATTTTCATGCACATTCCCATTGAATATTTCTGACAAAGATAATTCAGGAAGTTTTGCAGTATATGCAAAACTTCCTGGAAGTGCTATTGAAAAACTGTTTGATATTACATATCTATCAAAGGCAGAAAGAATTGGTTTTATAAACAATTTCCAGACTGATGTTGATACAATTAAAGCATTTCTTGAAGATGAACCTGGCAATGGCAAAAATCGCAGTATATTAGGAATAAGAGACGAGCTTTACGACGCTCTTGATAAGGATGCATTAGCTCAAAATATGCTTGGTAAATTTACTAATTATGTAACAGGCGATGCTGCAGGTAATATTGACAATTTTTCGAAGGCATGTGAATATGCGCGTGAATTAGTTGCGTTGGAATTATTCAATCAGAATAAACCAAATGTATTGTTTGATGCAAATGGAAACTATTTAGCTGAAGATGCTTTGGACTTTGCAAAATATGATGCAGAGAGTGGAGCTAACACATATGATTCTTTTAAAAATCTTATTAGTGTAACAGGAAAGAATTTGATAAAGAATGCATTGGTTGGCAAGAATTTTGCAAATCCATATGATTTATATAAGCAATTTGCTGAAAAGACAGTTTTGATAGGATTAACTAATCCGAAGGTAATGGGTTATGGACATGTTGCAACATTGCTTTCAGCGAAAAACTGTGAACTTATTGGATTGGAAATCGGAACTATTACAGAAAATGATGAAGCAAAGATTGCAGGTGAGAGCGGATATAGTTCTGTAGCAGGATTGAAGAATTATATTGATGGATTGACAACACCACCTACTCCAACTCAAAGACCTGTTGAAGAAGGAAGCAACTTTGGTGGCGGCGGTGTTGGAGCAGTAGTAGCACCAAAACCTGAAGAGCCTGAAGAAACTTTATGGGTATTTGAAGATATAAGCGAAGACCATTGGGCAGCAGAGGGAATTGCATACCTAAAAGCAAAGAATGTTATAAATGGTGTAAGCGACAGACTCTTTAATCCTAACGGACTTGTTACAAGAGAACAGCTTGCAAAAATGGTGTTTGGAATAACAGGCCTTGAGTTAGTGACTCATGTTGAGCCTATTTTTGAAGATACACCAAAAGACATTTGGTACACAGACTATATCGTTGCATTGTATAATGAAGGCCTTGTAAATGGTGTGTCAGACACACACTTTGGAGTTGGAGCGTATGCAACAAGACAGGATATATGTACTATTGTAAATCGTATTTTGAAGCTTGATGGCACAGGAGAAACAGGATTTACAGATAACTACAAGATTGCAGATTATGCAGTTGATGCAGTATCTGCACTTAACTCTAAAAGCATTGTTAATGGTTATCCTGACGGAACCTTTAACCCATATGGCAACTGTACAAGAGCAGAGGCTGCTACTATTATTTATAGAGCATCTAAATTTGCGGAGGTGAAATAATGAAAATGCATTTAAATAAACTTTCAAAAATTATTTCAATGTTAATATCCGTATCCATGCTTATGAGTATGTTCGTATCAACTGTTGCATTTGCAGATGACCGCATATATGCAGACCCGGAAATGGTTACATATATGCCTGCAACAGGAAGCAATGTAGGCGACACTAAAATTTATATGCAGGACAACTATGCTAATGCAGGCTATCATATAAAACATTTTTTGAGAGACGGAGAAAGAATGTATACTTTAGCAGCGATGGCATGGCCTCCAGCTTTGAGAACCAACAGAAGTGGAGATTATCCGGAACAAAAAGCAACAATCAACAACACAGATAATACTATCACATCAACTGCATCGGGTATTACATATAAATTGCCTGACCTGAATGCTCCAACTGCTGCTGAAATTGCAGGTGCACAAGCCTCAACCCCAACTCAATTTCACAAAAAAGAAGCAATGATTCTTGATGCGTTCGGGACAAGAAATTATGCCTATGGTTCTAAAACAAGTGCGAATCTTGAGTTGAATGACAATTATGATAAGATTAGTTTCTTGATTGGTGTGGCAGATACTGCTGCTGATATGGTAAGTGAGATTGCAGCTTTTGTAACATATTCTGACGGAACAAACACTCTTCCGGATGGGGCAAGCGAAAGAGGTTCTTCAGCGAAGTATTGGACATTCCCTGCTGGAACTGCTGATAGTGAGGCTGCCGACGGAAGAAACGGATATTTAGTTATAGGCTCTCCAAAGGCGACAGCTGCAGGACAGTCTGCTGCTGATAATTTCGTAGCGGATTTTGAGTCATATATATACAAACCAAATAAAACGGCAGGCTCTACTTCTGATATTACAGCAAGATTCACAAAATCAACAGGCGCCAACGGAACAATTGCCGCATATGAGTATACACTTGATGTTGATGAAAATAAGAAAATTACATCAATTACATTTAACCACAATAATAAAGCAAATGCAGCAGGCAATAGTGTTTCATCAGGTTATGCTGTCTTGGGATTAGTCGGACAAAAAAAGGCAGAGGACTGGACCGATAAGATAGTTGAAATTAATGCTGATATTGATGAATTAACAGCAGAAGGTGCCCAAATCACATCAAATAAAATTCTTAGCACATTGACAGCTATCAATGAAGCAAAGAATAAAGGTGTTGGAGAACATATCAAAATAGATGATTTCAATGCACTTTTCACAGACGATTTGGTTAATGATTTGTTTGAAGGAACAAACTTAAATCAAATGAGTTGGGAAGATGAGGGAGATTTTTTCCAGATTCTTGATTCGATCTATTATGCAGTTGAAAACACAGAAAACAATGTTTCAGTTGTGACAAAGGAATGGATGACAGATGCATACTCAGAGTTGATTGATTCCCTGATTGAAGAGGACGAAAAAAATGAAGAGGAGCTCAAGGCGCGTTTTGATTTATTGAAGAGCGCAACTGTCTTGGATTTCCAAAACATTTTTGAACAAAAGATTATTTATGAAGCTGGTAACCTTGCGATCAGTTCAGGTCACGAAGAAATTACACTTGAGATTGATTTCTCTCAACCAATCAGATCAAGTCAGTTGACAAAGGATAATTTCATTGTTAAGCGCGATAATGAAGTGGTTAATCCGAAGTGGATTACTTTTGAGCCAAAGAGGACAGGTGAAGACATAACAGGAGTTAAGGTTAAAGTTCTTAACACACAGGAATATGTTAAACCATACACTCTGCATATCAGCAGAGAAATGACAGGTGCTAATGGTGGAAGATGGGCATATCAGTTTGAAGAAAAACTCAATGCTAACGCACCTATTACTGCCAAAACAGACGCAGTTGTAATCTCTGATGCAAATGTTATCAGTGGAAACGTTTCTTTGGAAAGTAGTATGTCAGAGAGTCAAAGCTATGTTGTTTTGATTTCCTCATATGATGAAAAAGGTATGTACCTTGGTACAATTTCTGCAACAGGTACAGTTTCGTCGGGGGCTTCGGCTGATATATCAATTAATGAGCAGGCATTGCCTGAAGGAACAAGTAAAGTTATTTGTTATGTTGTTGACAGTTTATCAAATATGACATTGTTAACACCACCTGTTACTTTAAAATAATCACATAAATTTTCATTCATCTATAGTTTATAATATTTGTAATTAAAATAATTGCGGTCAAAAAACAATTATTTTAAAAATATAAATTTAAATAAAAAGGAGAAGTGAAAAAAATGAAAAAACTAATTTCTATGGTTGTAACATTATCTATGTTATTAGGTATTTGTGCAACCAACACTGCTTTCGCAGCAAGAACTCCGGCAAAAATTGGAACTACTGCACTAAGACAGGAAGTACCACTTAATTCGGATGATGAAAGCTACGGTGTGCTTTATATGGAGGATGGCACAGTAGGTGCTACATATCGTGCTAGTGACTTCCTATGGAGTGGAGAATCTACTCAGACAGTAACTGCACTCGCATATCCTCCGGCAAGAAGAACATCATCGCAAAGAACAGTAGGTGATGATGCTTTTCCGGAACAAGATGGTTCTATCAAAAAAGAAAATGCCTTCGTTGAGCAAAGATATGGCTACACTTTGGTATCAAGTGGAACAGGCGTTAGATATCAGTTGCCGATCAGAAATGGTCATTCAGCAACAAAACTTGCGAATGGTGAATACCATTTTGCTAAAGAAATTTTGATGTTGGACCACAAAGCCAGAAAATCAACAGGAGTTCCAGGTGTTCAGACAGCAATAGAAATTGATATAAATAAGAGATTATCAAGACTTGATCTTCTTATTGGATCTGCTCAACTTGCAGGAAACTATAACAAATTAATAGCTTTCGTAACATATGAAGACGGAACAACAAGTCTTCCTGAAGGATTTAAAATGCCTTCAGATGCAGGAACATCAACTGCTACATTTAATGATTCATGTTGGGCTGATGTTTCAAATCCAGAAACAGATCCAACAAGCAGAAATAACGAATACATCTATTCTTCTGTGATGCAAGCAAAGGCATCAGACCAAAGAAGTAGTAACTTTGTAGCTGACTTACAAACATATACTTATACTCGTGAAGTTCAAGGTACTGAGGATCTTGCTGGTAATTCAGAAGGTATGACATTTGCATTCACAAAGAACACAACAGTGGATTCACCTAACACAATTGCTGCTTATGAATACGGAATGAAGCTTGATCCAATGAAGAAAGTTTCAAAACTTACAATTGCTGCCGGTGATTCAGGTGCAGGAAGATCAGGATTCGCAGTTCTTGCAATAACAGGTTCTGAATATGCGCCTATTCATTCAGATGAAGACATCACATTACCTACAAATGGAAGACTTTTCATAACAGAAGAGGAAAAAACTGCGGCCTCATCAAAATTCGCGATATCCAGCGACTTTATTGGCGGAGGATATAAGAGTGGTAATAAACTGGTAGCTGTAAAATGGCCTTTGGAAAATCCAAGTACTGATGTTGATGCAACAACAAATATTGTTCCAAAAGCAACAGTTAGCACGGATGGAGATACAGCTACTATTACTTCTTTCAAAACAGGAAAGAAATACTCGGTTAAAAAAGGCGATGTAATTCTTCTTGATGGAAGGAGAACAGTAGAAGGTTACACATTGCCTTCTAAGACAGAAGTTGATCTTCCTGATGCAGCTTATAATAAAATTTCATTCCTTACAACTCATACTTGTTTTAATGAGTCACCTGATGCAATTAAGGCATATGTTCAGTATACAGACGGAACAACAAGCTTGCCGACAGATTTAGTTGAAGATGAAGTTGGCACTATAGAGACAATGTCAGGTAATGGCGGATATATATATGGTAATATGCCGAAGTGTTATGGTGGAGAAATTACGAATGGAGCTGCGGGTGTAAAAGCAAAGGGCTTCCTGATGAGACTTTCAACATATGCTACAATATCTACGAATGTTAATTATATTAATTATCCTACGTATACATTTGGTGGCGATGCACAGTACTATGCTATGCTTTATGAACACGTATTGACAGTTGACCCAACAAAGATGGTTGATAAAATTTATTTTGAGAACATACCAAAGGGAACAACAGAATATATTGAAGGTATCGCAATTGTTTCAATTCATGCAGACCCTGTTTTCGTTGCAAACACTGCAACTGTTGCTAATGGTTCATGCACAGTTAGGGCATATACAAATGTTGCCGGTGATGTTTATGCTGCAATCTATGAAGGTGGCAAGTTAGTTGCTACACAGGCTGCTGACGCTGGTGCAGACACAATTCAGGATATTGTAATTGAAGATGCTGACATCTCAACAGCTAAGAACTATGACATTAAATTATTTGTCTGGGCTACAGATGGTTCATTCAAGCCATTGACAACTCCATTGACAGACAGCCACGCAGCTCAATAATAAAAATAGACTTATAAAAGTCAAAAAGACATTTTGAAGGACTTAATTTTCCCTCGGCAAGGATTCGTCCTTGTCGGGGGAAATATAAAGAAAAAGGATGGTGCTAAATGAAAAAGTATTGGCGTATATTACCTGCTATGATGATAATATCCATACTCTGCTCCTCATCAGGGTTTGTTCACTATGCAAAACCAGCAGAAGCTGCAACCGATGAAGAGTTAGTTATCTATGTCAGCCCTGACGGTGATGATAATGGAGATGGAACACTTGGAAATATGCTTAAAACACCTGCAGGGGCACAGAGTTACGTCAGAAGAAGCGGTGCTTTAGGCAATCGTCCCGTTCGCGTTGTTTTCAAACCTGGAACCTATTACATTGATGAAGGTCTTGTTTTTGATGCAAGAGATGCGGGGAATGAGAGGAATCCTGTTGTTTGGGAATCTGAAGAAAAATGGGCCGCTCATTTTTATGGCTCCACTCCATTGGATAATTCATTATTTGAAACTGTTACAGATACAGATATTTTGGCAAGACTTCCTGAAAGTGCACGCGGAAAGGTACTTCAGTTAGACTTGAAAAAGATGAATATAGATTTAGACCACGCATATCCTCACGGCTGGATTGGTGGTACAGAAATTCAACCTTATGTTGACTTAATCAGAAATGGAAAAAAACAAATGATTTCCCGTTGGCCGAATGGAACTAACCAATATGTATTTTGGGATAAAGTTTTGAATAAGGGAACTGACAAACAAAGACTTTTTGGTTCTGAACATGGTGCAACAATTCAATTCTCGAATCCGAGACTTTCCCGTTGGACCGAAGCAAAATATGCCTGGATAAGAGGTCATATTGGTGTAGTATGGGCAGTTGACCATGTTTCAGTTGAATCGGTTGATGTCGAAAAAAGTACAATTAAATTTAATACTACTCCGAGTTACCCGTTTAGTGATTCATCACCAAGAGAATTGCAGATTTTTAACCTTTTAGAAGAAATTGATACCGCTACGGAGTGGTTTATAGATGTGGATACGGATATTTTATACTATTATCCACCTTCAAAAATAGACGATAACACACAGCTTGAATTGACAACATTAAATGATGATATGTTTACATTCAAAAGTGGTGTTGATATACATATGACATTGAGAGGTTTTGACCTTTCACGAACAAGAAGAAGTATTGCATATGTAAGATCAAATTATCTTACAATAGATAATTGTTCAATTACATATTCAAAGGGATTTTTGGCAATTGAGTTGCAGGCAGATAATTATACTATAACAAATAACTATTTTGCCTTCCATGATGGAGGTTCTGTTTCATTAGCAGGGGACGATAATTTGCTCAAGCAGGATTTTCCTGGAAGAGGTGTGTTTAAAAACAATTATTGTTATGTTAACGGTTATTCCAAGGTTACGGGTGGTCACGCTATTAAGCTGAATGCTTCCTGTGCTGATATTGAAAACAACACTGTTCATAATATGTTTTTTGGTGCTGTTACAGCCGATCCTAAGACAAGAGACTGTAATATTGCGATGAACGAGTTTTATAATTTTGGAAAGGACATTGCCGATGCGGGAGGTTTTTATTCGGGAAAATCAGGCGCTGAGATAAATAATCAGATTGCTTATAATTTTATTTATGATTATCATCCTGTTAATAAAAATATCGGTAATGCACTTCAGGGTATATATTTTGACGATGGACTTTCCTTCGGAATTGCACACCATAATATACTTGTTAATGGCGAAGGCCATGGTATTCAGGTGGGTGGCGGTGATAACAATGTTATTGAAAGTAACATTGTCTTAAGAATGGGAGGCGGTAAACCTTTTGTTACAGATAACCGTCGTGAGTTCTGGTCAACCGGTCAGGGAATGATAGACACAGTTAATGAAGATGTTAAAACTGCATTGAGAAAATTTCCATACTTTTCAAAAACGCAACCGTTCTTAAATCATTTCTTGCTGAAGGAACCGCATCTGTATCCTGATGGCAATGTTATAACAAACAATTTGTCGGATATGGAATTCGAAATTAACGAAAATATGTTTAAGAATGGTAAAGTCTTTGACAACTATACAGTTGAAGATGAATCGCACTTTGTTGACCCTGATAATTATGATTTCAGAATAAAGGATGATTCGATTTTTGCAAGCAAAATTCCTGAGTTGACAGAATCTAACTTTGATTTGTATTCTGTTGGTTGTTCGTTAGATGTAACTGAAAAGGTTGACAAAAGTTTTAATCTTCTTTATCCGAATGACGGAGAAAAGTTTAACTCTGTTTCAGAACTGCTTGTTTGGGAAGAAGCTGCTATGGCTGACATATATGAAGTTATTGTTGCAACTGATAAGGAAATGAAAAATGTTGTTTCCAAGCAGACAGCTCATTATAACTCTATTTCAGTAGAGGGGTTAGAAGACGGAAAAGAATATTGGTGGACTGTTGTAGCTAAAAACACAAGCTTTAAGAGAAAGAGCACATGGACAGTTAAGGCTCCTCAAAAGTTTGTTAATACTGTTAACTACATTGAGTCTGCTGTTAATATTCTGCACAAAGTTGAGGCCAATAAGAAGGTTCTTGCTGAAAATGACCTTTCATTATTCGGAAAAGAACAGACCGAAGCACTCAAGGCAACCAATAAAAAGGCTATGAATATATATGAAAATGCTTTGAAGACAGGTCTACTTTATAAAGAAGACTACGATGCAATTATAGCTGAACTTGAAAGTGCTATGAGAAAATTCGAAAAGAGCGAAAAATTGAATTTTGTTCACCTCAAGAAAGAATTCTTGACAAATCCTGATGCCTGGGTTCTGAATCGTGTTGGTGCTACTGTTACTGACGAAGGCTTGGTACTTGAGAGAGATCCGCAGAAGACGGGTTCAGATAACGCTTCGCTTAAGGAAATTCCTGGAGTTAATGATATTATTCAGTTCAGAGCAAAAGTTGACTATAAGTCAAATAGTGCTTTCGTCAGCTTCGACTTGAGAAGAGCAGGTACTGAAAAGGCTGGCTGGAGCGATAAACGAAGTATGATGGTTATTATAAAGAAGGATATAATTGAACTTCAGATTTATCCAAATCTTGCTATTGTTCATACTGTTAATAATGTATGGAATACAGATGGTCAATGGCACGATTATGCAATCGGTGTTGTTAATAAGGAAGATGGTGCAAGAATTATATTCACAATTGACGGTGAAATTGCTGTTGATTATCGTTATTATGGTAGTTTGTTGGTTAATCCTGGATACTTTGCAGTACTTTGTAACAATGTTAAGGTTACAATGGCTGAATCTCAAATGGGTGCACTTGAGACTGACCCAACTGTTACAAACTACTTTGTGAATGGAGGAAGACACTCCGAAAATGGCATCTGGACTAATGCAGAAGCAAAGGGTTTATGCGATACTATCATTAGAAAATCTGATAGCGGAACTGCCACATGGACGATAGACAAAGTCGGTGGAAAGAAGAAGGTTTATTTCCGCAAGGTCGTAGCGGCTGATGGTGATAAGAATGCTAAAGTTGTGATTAATTCAAACAGAATTGCAGGTCAGGAGGGTGACGAATCAACCAAGACTTATACTATTGATTTGTCATCAGGTGAAGACGAGTGGATTTTGATTGATGAAGGTCTATTCATAAGTGGAACGGTAGAGGTTACCTTATCCGGTTCGGGAAATGGTGCACTTTATGCTAGTGCTGTCAGAATTGAAGATGTGGAGGAATAACATGATGAGAATTACAAAATTATCCAAAATTCTATCAATAGTTTTAGTTCTATGTATGACTGTTGGGATGATTGTGACTACAAATGCAGCGGACATCAACGACCCAGTGGAATACGAAAATTCTTTGGAATTTAAGTTTGTTAAAAAATTTGACTTGATGCCTAGTTGCAATTATGATGATTTTAATCCGGACAGAAATCTTACCCGTGCAGAGTTTGCTAACATACTCTGCACACTGGGTAATCTGATTCCGGAAACAGGCGGACATGAGTTTGTTGATATCGGCGGAAATGAGTACGAAAAGGATATTACTACTGTTAACGCTGCAGGTCTGATGACAGGTATTGATAAATTTACTTTCCTTCCTGATAGAGAAGTAAAGATTAGTGAAGCTATCAAAACTCTTCTCATGCTTATGGGATATAAGGATGTTGCGGAAAAATATGGTGGGTATCCTAACGGATATATGCAGGTTGCATCAGATATTGAAATTCTTGATGGTATAGATACTCAGGGAGATCATCCTGCTACAAGAGGCGATATTGCAAGAATAATTTACAATTCACGTAATGTGAAAATGTATAATGCTATAGATTTTGTCAAGACAGAGGACGACCAAGAGGAAACTTTTTTGACAAACTATATGGGTATTAACTGTATAAGAGGTCTTGTTACTGACAATGGTATCACGGGGTTGAGATCTGATAAAAACAGCATGGTTGGTTTTATGAAAATTGGTGACAAGCAATATGTGGTTGATGATTATTTTGAAGTAAGACAATACATTGGAAGATATGTTGAGGCATATATTTCAGAAGAAAATTTTGATGGTTATGAAGAGGTTAAATATATTCATATTGACCCTCGATACGAAAAAAAAGAGATAAAATTTGATATAACAAAATTTAGTGCTCTTTCAGGTCGTACACTCTCCTATGAGACAGAGAAC
>JAZNGS010000116.1:0-1515 GCA_045576555.1 Clostridia bacterium
GTGCAGATATAGCGGAGATAAGGAGGAAAAATAAAATGTATGTATTTATTGATGAGAATACTATTTATAGTTATCAGGGAGAAATTCTTAAAAGATATGTTGGAAATAAACTTGTTAAAACAATAGCCAATCCGAAGGATGAAGATTTAAAGGAATTTGGATATATGGAGCTTGTTGAAACAGAAAAGCCTACATATGATGTAGAAACTCAATATATTGTAGAGAAATATAAGGTTGAAAACGGAAAAATCATAAAGGAGTATGAAGTTTTGAATATTCCTGTTGAGGAAATAGAAGAACAAGAAAGTGTTGGTGATATTGAATGAGTGTAACAAAGCCTTGCAGAGACATATCAGAACTAACACCAAATGCACAAAAGGCCTGTAATCTGTTTATGGCAGAATGTAGAAAGCAAGGGTTAAATGTTCTTATAACAGAGACATATCGCAGTCAGGAAAGGCAGAATTACTTATATGCACAAGGCAGAACAAGGTCAGGTAATGTTGTCACATGGACTAAAAACTCAAGGCATACATCAAGAAGAGCTTGGGATATTTGTAAAAACATAAAAGGACAAGAGTATTCCGATGCCTCATTCTTTAAAAAATGCGGAGAGGTTGCAAAGAAATTCAATATAACTTGGGGTGGCACATGGAAGACGCCTGACACACCGCATTTTGAAATATCGGAAAACTGGAGCTATAAGGAGAAAAACGAGATGAAACTTGAAACAGGAAATGACATTGTGTGGGAACTGATGAACGGAAAACACAAGGTCAAAATTACAGAAGTGGACAGGGCTGTTAAAGCATTGGACAAGGCTAAGAGTAATGCGGAATTCAATTCTTTATATTGGATTTTGTATAAGTTGGTGAATGGAAATGAATAAAAAGAAGGGGAAATTTAGTAAAATAATTGTTTCAGTAGTTATAGGTCTAAATGTTCTGTTTACTATAGCTGTTTTAAAAATTTTTTTTAAAACATCTTGTGAACCGACAGTATTAATTACTATGTGGTTCGGATTTACAACTGCGGAGCTTTGGAGTCTTGCAGGAATTAAGAAAATAGAAAAGAAAAGGGAGGATTATTATGGTTAATTTTATTTTGGGTGGCTTATTGCCATTAGTTTTAATTGTTGCGGCAGGTTATCTTATAAAGATTTATCGTGATGACAATGTTATTAAGTGGGTTAAGGTTGCAGTAAAGGCAGCGGAGCAGATTTATTCCTCAGGTCAAGGTAAGGAAAAATTTAAATATGTTGCTGAATGGGTATCAAAGAAATTTAAGATTTCAGAAGCTGATTTGAAGAATTTGATTGAATCAGCGGTTTATGAAATAAACGGACAGGATAAAAAGGAGTAGGAGATGAATTTAACAACGATTGTGACCTTTATAGGCGAAATAACAATACTGCTCGGTTTTATTATTCCGGTTATTGTGTGGATAAAGAAAATGGCAAACGGAACCAAGTGCCAGTTAAGAAGCGAGATGTTAAGGAGCTATTATCACAATAAG
>JAZNGS010000117.1:0-4174 GCA_045576555.1 Clostridia bacterium
TCTATTCAAAGAGAATTAACAACAAGATAAAATTTACATTTTAATGACATAAAAAAATACAATAGGCTTTTTGCCTATTGTATTTTTTTATCATTATTCAGCAGTTTCTTCTGTTTGATTATCGTCTGTTACTTCAGGCTCTTCCGCATTTTCTGCATCACTTACCGCTGCTTCTTCTTGAGCTTTTGCTTCAGCTGCAAGCTCTGCTTCTTTTGCATCAACCTGTTTTCTTATTTCTTTATACTTGGTTTCAACTGTAATTTCTTCAGTGATACCATAGTATTCCTTAAATGTTTCGAGATTTTCTTCACCAACATAGTTTCCAAGTGTCAATTCATCCAACACAACGCCCCAAGGAGTATTTTCATCTATTGGCTGAATATCATATACACCAAACAATGCTTTAATTTTACCAATAATTGTTGTTGGTTCTGATGGAGTTGTTTCATCAGGAATTTTATATGCTTCCTTAAATGTTGCATAATCTATTCCATACATCTGTGAGAACACTCTAACAGGAATCATATAATATGCTGCCATTTCTTCTGTGTCAGGTGTCATATCTTCAGGCAAGCTATAATTTGCCTTAAACTCGTCTAAAGTAATTCCAAGCTCTTCTATAACATCAGCAACAGTTCTGCCATTAGGATTAGCATATCCCATTTTGTTATACTTGTTTCCGCCAACAGCATCATATACAACATACGCAACTAAAGCAAGAACAACTATAACAATTGCTGATATAATTACAGGAGCCTTTGATTTTTTCTTTTCAGTAATAATTTCCTCAACAACAGCCTCTTCTTCAGTTTCAGCTTCTTCGCTTATTTCTTCATCTGCTTGTTCTAAAGAATCTTCCAAAACTTCATCAGCTACTTCCTCAACAGTTTCAACAACTTCTTCAGTAATTGTTTCTTCTGTTTCAGGAGTTACATTTTCAAATTCATTCTCATTCATAATTTTACATCCTTTCTTATTCTTCTGTTTCTGTTGATTGTTCAGACGGTGTCATTTCTTCAAGAATAACACTCATTAATGTATCATCAGCATAGTCTTTTTCTAATCCCATGCTTTCCTTAATAGTTGCAACATCTGTACCTGAAAATGCAGCATAATTTGCAAGTGTCATATATGGCAAAGCATCTGTTATATAGCTTTCACCTGTTAAACTCTCAACATCTGCAATCTCATACTTTGCTAAAAATTCTTCAACACTCACACTTTCTTCTTGTGCTAATTCTGCAATTGTAGGAGCTGTTAGACTTTCGCTTGATTCAGTTGATGGTTGTTGACTTAATTTTGAATAAACTGCCCAACCACCTATTCCTAATACTGCAAGAATTAAAATGACAATTATCATATTAGAAATAACATCAAGTGTATTTTTCTTCTTTTTTGGAGTTTCTTTGATTTCACTCTTTCTTTTTGATTTAGCTTGTCTTTCGCTCATCGTTTTCATCCTCTCCGATTTTCTTAACATTTTAATTATATAATTTTAGATGTATAATGTCAAGAATTTCTCGATATGTTTATAATTTGTTTAAATTTACGCAAAAACGATACACGCAAAAGTATGCCTGTATCGTTTTTATAAAAGCAATAATTATTCTGCTTCAGCTTCTTCTGCTGCTTCTGCAATAAATTTTTCAATATCAACAGGAACAACCTCATCAGCAGATACTTCTTCAACAACAGGAGCTTCTTCTTTAACTTCTTCAACAACAGGAGCGATTAATGCTCTGATGCTCAAGCTTATCTTCTTATTCTCCCAGTTGATTTCTGTGATTTTTGCTTCAACTTCTTCACCAATTGTCAATACATCTTCTGGCTTTTCAATTCTTCTGTCAGCAATTTGAGATATATGAATTAGACCATCGATATTAGGCATAATCTGTGCAAAAGCACCAAATGGCATAATTCTTACAATTGTACACTTAACCGTGTCACCAACATTTAGTTTTGCCTGTGCAATTGCCCAAGGATTATCTTCTGCTTTCTTGTATCCCAAAGAAATTTTCTTTGTTTCAACATTGATGTCCTTAACATAAACTGTAAGCACATCACCTTCTTTAACAACCTCTGAAGGATGCTTAATCTTGTTCCATGAAAGTTCAGAAATATGAACAAGTCCGTCAACACCGCCAAGGTCAACAAATGCACCAAATGATGTTAATGATTTAACAGCACCTGTGTATTCCTTACCAACTTCACAATCTGCCCAGAATTTTTCTTCAGCAGCCTGTTTTTCAGCAGCTAACAAAACTCTTGCTGAACCAACAACACGCTTTCTTCTTTCGTCAAGGTCAATCAACTTAACCTTGATTTCTGTATTTATTAGGCTTTCCAAATCCTGAATGTATGATAATGAAATCTGCTTTGCAGGAATGAAAATCTGATAAGACTCAGCTAATGCAACTACTCCTCCCTTAACTACTCTAATGATTTTAGCAGTTAGAACATCGCCGTTTTCATAAGCCGCCTTAATCTTGTTCCAGCTTTCCATTGCAACAAGCTTCTTTCTTGAAAGAACAACTTTGCCTTCTGCATCATTGACGCCAACAACATAAACAGTAAGCTTATCGCCCTCCTTAACAATATCAGTTGTTTTTTGAGTAGGGTCATCTGTCAATTGGTCAAGTGATAACTGACCATTGTACTTAAATCCTCCCAAATCAACAATTACCTCATTGCCGCGAACTTCAACTACTGTTCCGTCAATAATGTCCCCATTGTTTAGGGTCTTGCTGTCATATTGCTCGAATAATTCAGCAAAGTTTTCTTCGTTTTTGATTTTTTCATTCATTGTTGTAAAAACCTCCTCGATAATACTTCCGGGTGTTGATGCTCCGGCAGTAATACCTATCTTTCCTTTTTTTAAATATATATTCTGAGGAATATCCTCAAAATTTTCAATAAAATAACTTTCGGCACAGTTTGCCTTTGCAATCTCATATAGTTTTTGGGAATTAGAGCTGTGCGCCCCTCCTATCACTATCATAACATCTGATTGTTTTGCAATTAACTCTGCCTCATTTTGTCTTTCCTTGGTCGCACTGCATATTGTATCAAAAATTGTAGCACTTTGGCAAGTGTTTTTTATATTTTGTACGATTTGAATAAAAATATTTTTATTTATTGTTGTTTGTGCCACAATACATACTGATTTTTCAGCAAATTCTGTTGGTATTTCGTCGTCAATAGAATATGTTATAAATGCTTCGTTGTTACACCAACCATTAATTCCGATTACTTCGGGATGATTTTTATCACCAATTATTATAATTTGCTCACCATTTTTATGATGTTCGGAAACGATATTGTGAATTTTTTTGACAAAAGGACAGGTTAAGTCAATGTATTCGATATTCCTATTTTCCAATTTATCAATAATATTCTTTCCTACTCCGTGAGCGCGGATAATCACTCCATAGCCTTCGGGAACATCGGAAATGTTATCGCAAACACCAATTCCTTTATTTTTTAATTCATCAATAACCTTTGTATTATGAATAAGCGCTCCGAGAGTGACAAATTTTTTATTAGAATCTGCAATATCATATGCACCATTAACTGCTTTTTTAACTCCATAACAAAAGCCTGCTGTTTTTGCAACCGTTATTCTTTCGTTATCCACGATTTTTCTCCTCTTTACATACTTGCATACTTCTAATTCTATCCATCAAATCAATACTCATTGTATGTAACTGTTCAACAGTTGGCTTTTCATTTTCAAACTGCGTGTAATAGATGGGCTCACCATATGTTACAGTGATTTTTGACATCCATTTATATTTTCCCGAAATATTAATTGGAACAATAGGAACCTTTGCACGAGATGCAAGAACAACTGCTCCCTGCTTCGGCTCAACATTCTCGCCATCTCTGACTCTTGTCCCTTCAGGGAACATCGCAACAACTTCATTGTTACGAAGTCTTGATAATGCAGCCTTAACTGCTCCTATATCGCCCTTACCTCTTTGAACAGGAAAAGAACCTAATGCTGTGAAAAACCAAGCAAAAAGTTTATTTTTAAATAATTCTGCCTTTGCCATAAAGCCAAGTGGTCTCGGAGCTGTTGCACCCAAAACAACGGCATCCCAATTGCTTCTATGATTTATTGCAGCAATCACACCTATATCCTTTGGCATATTCTCTCTGCCCTTTACTTCCAATC
>JAZNGS010000118.1:0-3547 GCA_045576555.1 Clostridia bacterium
TATTATAAAATGGGCGAAAAGGTTACAGCTATTATTAATGTTGCAGGCGAAGACGGATATGTTGAAAAAGAAATCCAAATCACACTCGATTCAAAAAAGGAACGAGAGAAGATAATGGAAGAAGAATTTGACGATTGATAATAATAAACAGGGAGATAAAAAAGTGGAGAGAATAGCAAGTTTTTCGGTTAATCACGATAAATTGGAAAAAGGGATTTATGTTTCAAGAATTGATGGAGATGTTATCAGCTATGATATAAGAATGAAAAAGCCAAACGGAGGAGATTATCTTCCGATTGCGGCAATGCACACCTTTGAACATCTTTTTGCGACATATGCAAGAAACAGTGAATTCTCTCAAAATGTTATCTATGTCGGACCGATGGGGTGCAGAACAGGGTTTTATCTTTTGATGCGTGATTGCGTGGAAAAACAAGATGTGATTGATATGGTAAAAGGTGCATTCGAGTATATCAGTAATTTCAGCGATATAATTCCCGGCAGTAAAAGAGAAGAATGCGGAAATTATCTTGAACACGATTTAGAGGGCGCAAAGAAAGTTGCAAAAGATATGACAATTGTCTTGGCTCATTGGACAGAGGAGAAAATGAAATATGAAGAATAAAATCGGAATAATCGGAGCAATGGATGTTGAGGTTGAAACCCTAAAAAGAGATTTAATCAATCCCAAAACCATTAAGGTTGCCGATATGGAATTTTATGAGGGAGAACTGAACGAAAAAAATGTCATTGTTGTAAAGTGCGGAATTGGAAAGGTTAATGCGGCTCGATGTGCGCAGATTTTATGCGACAAATTTGAAGTTGGTGCAATTGTTAACACAGGTATCGGCGGCGGAATTGGCGACGGATTGGCGGTAGCAGATATTGTTATCGGAAATGAGCTTTGTCAGCACGATTTTGATGTCACAGGATTTGGATATGCCAAAGGATATATGTTCTTGGGCGATAAGGATAAGGCAACAATGTATAAGTGTGACGAAGCATTGATTGATGCTGTGAAAATATCTGCACAGGAGAATATGAGTGCAGAAAAAATCAAGGTTGGAAGAATTGCAACAGGTGATATTTTTGTTTCAAGTCAGGAAAAGAAAAGAGAAATAAAAGATACTTTTGATGCTTTAGTTTGCGAAATGGAGGGCGGTGCGATTGCGCAAACTGCTGTGGCAAACAACATACCATTTGTTGTTGTGAGAGCAATTTCAGACTTGGCAGACGGCTCTGCATCGGACTCTTATGAAGAATTTGAAACACAAACTGCGCATTTGTGCGCTAAAATCGTGAAAAGTTTTGTTGCAAAAATAGATTAAGGATAAGGGGTGAGGGATTTCATGAAAAAGAGTGAGAGAGCCGAGGGAGTAATGAGAATTTTGGACGAAATATATCCCGAGGTAAAATGTACCCTTAATTATGAAAACCCTTTGCAAATGCTTATTGCAACGCAATTATCTGCTCAATGCACTGATGCAAGAGTGAATATTGTGACAAAAGATTTGTTTAGAAAGTATAAAACTGTTTATGATTTTGCATCGGCTGATTTAGCAGAACTCGAACAGGATATAAAATCAACAGGCTTTTATAAAAATAAAGCAAAAAATATTATTGCTTGTTGCAAACGATTAATTGAAGAATATAATGGTGAAGTTCCTGACACAATGGAAGACTTATTGACTTTGGCAGGTACAGGCAGAAAAACTGCCAATCTTGTTTTGGGAGATATTTTTGGTAAACCTGCGGTGGTGGTGGACACGCATTGTATCCGCCTTTCAACAAAAATAGGATTAACTACCAACACAGATCCTGTTAAGATTGAATTTGATTTAAAAAAGCTAATTCCGCCACAAAGACAGTTGAAACTGTGCCATCAGTTTGTAAATCACGGAAGATTAAGATGTGTTGCCAGAAGACCTGACTGTGCAAATTGTGAGATAAGAGAATATTGCAAGAGTGCAAAATAAGGAGAAGATTATGGATAGATTAGAGGTTGGAAAGATAGTAAATACTCACGGACTAAAGGGTGAGGTTAAAATTGTCACCTGGACAGATTATCCTGAAGTGTTTGAAGATTTGGAATATGTTTATGCAAAAAAGAAAAAAGAAGAAATAAGGCTTGATTTAAAAAACATCAAGTATCAAAAAAATAATATCATAGCAAAATTTTTGCAGATTGAGTCAATTGAAGAGGCAGAAACATTTAAAAACTGCGTCTTGACAGCCGACAGGGATATGCTTGGTGAATTGCCTGAGGGAGTTTATTACATTGCAGATTTGATAGGTTGCGAGGTTTTTGATGATGCTGGTGAGAAATTAGGCAAAATCAGCGATGTTTTCAATACAGGTGCAAATGATATTTATGCGGTTTCGGCACCACAGAGAAAAGATTTATTAGTGCCTGTAACTGATGAAACAGTAAAGAGTGTTGATATTGAAAATAAAAAAGTTATAGTTCATTTAATAGAGGGGTTAGACGAATTATGATGAGATTTGATGTTTTAACTCTGTTTCCCGATATGTTCAGGGCAGTTCTTGGTGATAGTATAATAAACAGAGCAGTCGAAAAGGGACTAATTGAACTTAATTTTATTGATATCAGAGATTATACCCAAAACAAGCACAAAAAAGTTGACGATTATCCATATAGTGGTGGAGGCGGTATGCTGATGATGCCGCAACCTGTTTATGACGCATATCAATCAATAACCAAAGACCTTGATTATAAGCCTTTGACGATATATATGTCGCCTCAAGGGAAAGTATTTAATCAAAAAACGGCGGTTGATTTGTCAAAGCACGAACATATTGTTATCCTTTGCGGTCATTATGAGGGAATTGACCAGAGAGTTCTTGATATGATAGTAGATATGGAAATTTCAATTGGAGATTTTGTGTTAACAGGCGGTGAAATTCCTGCAATGGCTGTGATTGATTCAATTTCAAGAATGATTCCTGGAGTATTGGCATCGGAGAGTTCATATGAAAATGAAAGCCATTATTCAGGACTTTTGGAATATCCGCAATACACAAGGCCCGAAGAATTTATGGGTGTTAAAATTCCTGATGTTTTGATTTCAGGGCATCACGCAAAAATTGATGAGTGGAAAAGGGAACAGAGTCTTAAAAACACATACTTAAAAAGACCTGATTTATTGGAAAAAGCAGAGCTTTCAAAAAAAGATATTGAATATTTAGAAAAACTAAAAAATGATGATTTGGATTAAACCAAATCAGCATTTTGTTTTTATTCTTCAGTTTCTGTTATCGGATTTACCTTGCACACAAGAGTTTCATCAATCTTGTGGTCAGAAATCTTTGTGACTTTAATCTGTAAGCCATAGGCTTCAAGTTCAGTGGTTGTCCCATCATCAGGGATAGCACCCAATTCACCAACAATCATTCCTGAGAATGTGTTGTATTCTTCAACAGGTAACTCAATTTCCAATACCTCAGCAACAAAATCAATGTCTGTCGAACCAAGAATTTTCCAGGTATTCTCATCAAGCATAACAATATCGTCTTCTTCAACAGATTC
>JAZNGS010000119.1:0-5806 GCA_045576555.1 Clostridia bacterium
CATCTTATCTATTGTTTTTGTTCCCTCAATATAAATAATAGCAGGCACATCAATATCAGTTGTTAACAAATCCCAAATAGCATCAAGATTTTTTCCGCACCATGACGGAAAATTAAGCCCACCAATAATGCACTCAAATAATTCATAATATGTTTTAGGGTTATTAAATTTAATTGTATATTGTTTCACAATAATACTCCTCAGTCAAAAAATCAATCTAAAAGAGCTGCGTATGCAGCTCTTTTGATTTTGAATTATTAATACATACCACCCATTCCTGGATCCATAGCAGGAGCAGCCTTTTCAGGTTCAGGCTTATCTGCAACAAGACTTTCAGTAGTCAATACCATAGCAGCAACGCTTGCAGCATTTTGCAATGCACTTCTTGTAACTTTAACAGGGTCAACGATACCATCTTTAATCATATCAACATATTTTTCTGTCAAAGCATTGTAGCCTTCGCCCTCTTTGCAGGTCTTAACCTTGTCAACTATAACTGAACCCTCAAGACCGGCATTTTTAGCAATTTGACGAACAGGCTCTTCCAATGCTTTCAAAACAATGCCAACACCTGTCTTTTCATCGCCCTCTGTTTCGTCCAAAAGTTTTTCGATAGCAGGGAGTACATTGATGTAGCTTGTTCCACCACCTGCAACGATACCTTCTTCAACAGCAGCCTTTGTAGCAGCCAAAGCGTCTTCAATTCTCAACTTTGTTTCTTTCATTTCGGTTTCTGTAGCAGCACCAACCTTGATAACTGCAACACCGCCTGAAAGTTTTGCTAATCTTTCCTGCAATTTTTCCTTGTCAAATTCGGATGTTGTTAACTCAATTTCATTTCTGATTTGACCAACTCTTGCTTTGATTTCATCGGAGTTACCCATACCATCAACAATAATTGTGTTTTCCTTTTGGATTTTAACCTGTTTTGCACGACCTAGCTGATCGATTTGTGTTTCTTTTAGGTCAAGTCCGAGTTCTTCTGAAATAACCTGACCGCCTGTCAGGATTGCAATATCCTGAAGCATAGCTTTTCTTCTGTCGCCAAAACCAGGAGCCTTAACAGGCACGCAGATGAATGTTCCTCTTAACTTGTTGACGATTAGAGTTGCCAAAGCTTCACCCTCAACATCTTCTGCGATAATAACAAGCTTTTTGCCCATTTGAACAATTTGTTCCAATAATGGCAAGATTTCCTGAATGTTTGAGATTTTCTTGTCTGTAATAAGTATATATGCATCGTCGATGACAGCTTCCATCTTGTCTGTATCTGTCACCATATAAGGTGAAATGTAACCTCTGTCGAATTGCATACCTTCAACAACTTCTGAATATGTTTCTGCAGTTTTTGATTCTTCAACTGTGATAACTCCGTCAGCAGTAACCTTTTCCATAGCATCTGCAATCAAAGCACCGATTTCGTCATTTGCAGCAGAAACTGATGCAACTCTTGCAATGTCTTCCTTGCCTGAAACTTTTTTTGCTTTTTTCAAAAGTTCCTCAACTGCAACATTAACAGCCTTTTGGATACCCTTTCTGACAATCATAGGGTTAGCACCTGCTGTAACATTTTTAGCACCCTCTCTTACAAGAGCCTGAGCCAAAAGTGTTGCAGTTGTTGTTCCGTCACCGGCTATATCATTTGTTTTTGTTGCAACCTCTTTAACAAGTTGAGCACCCATATTTTCAAATGGGTTATCAAGTTCAATTTCCTTTGCAATTGTAACACCGTCATTTGTTATTAACGGAGCACCGAATTTCTTGTCTAAAACAACATTTCTTCCCTTAGGACCGAGAGTTATTTTGACAGTATCTGCAAGCTGGTCAATACCGCTTTGCAATGCTCTTCTGGCATCTTCGCCAAATAAAATCTGTTTAGCCATAATATCAAGTCCCTTCTATAATTATTCAACTATCGCAAGCACATCGTTTTGTGAAAGAATTGTGTATTCTTCGCCCTCTAACTTAACCTTTGTACCTGCGTATTGTGAAATTAATACCTTATCCCCAATTTTAAGCTCCATTTTAACTTCCTTACCGTCAACAAGTCCGCCAGGGCCTACTGCAATAATTTGGGCAACCTGTGGCTTTTCCTGTGCAGCACCGGTCAAAATAATACCGCTTTTAGTTGTTTCTTCAGCTTCAAGCATTTTGATAACAACTCTGTCCTGTAATGGTTTAATAGTCATAAAACATTCCTCCGTTTCTAATTAGCACTCTTTCGATAAGAGTGCTAACCATATTATTATATAGACTTTACAATCTATTTTCAAACCTTACAAATCTTTCCATTTTATAAGCAAATTAAAATAATCTCAAAATGCTTTTAAAATCTTTTAATATCTCCTATTTTCTCTTGTTTTCATATTATCAACTTGTAAAATCTTCGATTAAGGAAAACCCCTCTTCAACATTGTCGAAATATATCCCGTTATTAAGCTTTATTCTGTCCTCGGACGGAAGATATGAGGTGTTAATTTCTACGCTTTTAATGACTGAAGTCAGCTCGTCGGTTATACGATATAGTGTCAGAATATTATCTTCACTTTTTAAAAGGTACATTTCCTCAAAGTCCTCATCATCATTTTCTGCAGGCTCAAAATTATAACTTTGAAGTGAGGGTGGGGCAGGAGATTTGTTTTCTGCTTGGGAGGGAACGGAATTTGCACCCAGCAAATATCCGCCTCCAAATCCGACAGAACAAAAAATAATGGATAAAATGATGTAGGAGAAACTCTTTTTAAAATTCATAAATATCAGCTCATTTCTTTATTATACTATATTTTATAATTTACAAATTTTTTAAAATTATTCCAAAATTTTAAAATTGTGATACAATTAATAAAACTATTGCAAATTGGGAGAAAATGTACTATAATAGATGGTGGAGGATAAGAAGTATTGGAGGGATAAAATTGAGAAGAGGCAGAAAGCACCAGAGAGTTTTAGTAAGCTCTAAAAAAGCTGTCAGAACGAATAAAAAGAAGACAAGCAAAAAAGGTTCACCAAGGGGTATTGTAAATCTTATATTTGCGTGTTTGTTTGTTGTTTTAATAGCTTGTGTTGGAATTGGTGCAGGAATGTATGCGGCTGTTGTTCAGGAAATTAATGATATGAACGTAAAAGAGCTTGCATTGGTGCGTTCTTCAATAGTTTATTATACAGATGAAAACGGCAATTCTATTGAAACAGAGTTTCTTTCAAATGACGGAAACTGCATATGGGTTGAGTCTTCCGAGATTTCGGATGTGATGAAAGATGCCATCGTTGCAATAGAGGACGAGAGATTTTATAGGCATGGAGGAATTGATTTTAAGAGAACTGCAGGTGCGGTCTTCGGATATGTAAGAGAGAAACTTGGCGGTTCATATGCAAGCTATGGCGGAAGTACGATAACTCAACAGGTTATTAAGAACATAACCTCGGAAAAGGACAGAACTGCAACAAGAAAAATCAAAGAAATGATGCGTGCAGTCGCATTGGAAAAACAACTGTCCAAGGACGAAATTTTGACACTTTACTTAAATGTTATATTCCTTTCAAATAACTGCTATGGAGTAGAGGCTGCGTCAAACAGATATTTTGCAAAAAGTGCATCGGAGCTTAACTTGACAGAAGCGGCACTTATTGCAGGTATAACTCAAACACCGTCTTATTATAATCCTTTGTGAAATCCTGATAATGCATTGCAAAAAAGAAACACTGTGCTTTTGAAGATGTATGAAACTGAAAAAATCACAAAGGAAGAATATGAAGAGGCAATTGCAAGCGATATAGGTATTCACGAATCAAGATTTGAAGATACAAACAATGTATATTCATACTTTGTTGATACAGTTATAAATGAGATTATTTCTGATTTGCAAACAGAAAAGGGATATACAGAAAGTTTTGCAACACAACAGGTATTTGGCGGCGGCTTGAAGATATATACAACTATGGATGCTGATATCCAGAATGCTATGGAGGAGGTTTTTGAAAATTCTCAAAACTTCCCAAGCGGAGCATCAAAAGCGCAAGCGGCTATGGTTATTATGGACCCAAGAAGCGGTGAGATTAAGGGTGTAGTCGGCGGAAAGGGAGAGAAGACTGACAGCCGAGGCTTAAACCGTGCAACTCAAACAAGACGACAACCTGGTTCATCAATTAAACCTTTGTCTGTTTATGCACCTGCCATTGACAAAAAGGTACTTAATCCGTCTACTATACTCGTTGACGAGCCAATTACAATTAAGGACTGGTCACCTAAAAATTCATATACAGGATTTAAAGGAAAGCTGACAGTTAAAAAAGCCATTGAGATTTCAGCAAATATTCCGTCCATTAAAGCTTTGCAAAAGCTTGGAACAGGAACAAGTTTTGATTATGCTAAAAACAGATTTAAATTAGGAGTTGTGGATGCTGATAAGGACTTGAGCCCATTGGCTCTTGGTGGTCTTACAAATGGTGTTACAGTCAAGGAAATGGCTGCTGCTTATTCTGTTTTTGCAAACGGAGGATATTACTACACACCTCACACCTATACAAAGGTGCTTGACAGTTCAAACAGAGTGTTACTAGAGAAAAAGGTTGAAAAAACACAGGCTGTCGGAGCAGATACTGCATATATTATGTCACAAATGCTTTATGGAGTTGTTAATTCGGCTTCCGGAACAGGTAAGCTTGCAAGGCTTGGTACTGATATGGCAGTTTATGGTAAGACAGGAACAACCAATAATGACTATGATAAATGGTTTGTTGGATACACTCCTTATTATGTTGGTTCTGTGTGGTTTGGCTTTGACCAGCAAAAATCAATCAGAAGTGTTGGTGTTTATAACAATATATCCGCAAAATTGTGGAGTGAAACAATGAAGAAAGTCCATTCAGGGCTTGATGCTGCCCAGATAGAAGCGCCTGATAATTTAGTTACATCATTTGTATGCAATGTTACAGGTTTGCTTGCATCTTCAAGTTGCAGTGGAGCAACAGAATATTTCCTTGAGGGAACTCAACCGAAAAAATATTGTGACGCAAGTCATATTGAGGTGAAAGAGGAGCCAATAGAGGAAATCCCGTCAGAAGGTGAGGGGGAAAACCCTGAAATAACTATCCCAGACGGTGAGGAAGATGTGCCGAGTGAAGAACAACCAGAAGTAATAGAGCCTATTGAGCCTGAAACATCAAGACCTCAAGTTGGGGAAAATCCATCAGATGATGTGATTAGTTTAGAATAGATTAGAAAAAATTATTAAAGATAGGAGATGAAGGGAATGGATGCCGGTAGTTGTAATGCTGGGACAATAGCACCTGACGGGCGATGGCAAAATCAAAATCTGGTTTATAATACATTGGTATTCATAAACCTTTATTAGCCATCAGCAAACCGTCCGAAACAAAGTAAGAGAGGATTGGTTTTTGTGGAAGAAATTGAAGTAGTTATCGAGAGGATAAAAGAACTTTTAGAAGAGAAGAAATATCACGAACTAAAGGGAATATTAGATGAAATTGAGCCTGCCGATGTGGCAATCATATTTGAGGAATTAAAAAAGAGCTTACCGATTTTATTCAGAATTTTAAATAAGGAGCATGCCGCAGAGGTATTCGTTGAGCTTGATTCCGATATGCAGGAATTGTTAATCAGCGGATTTAGTGACTTTGAGTTAAAAGAGGTCTTGGAGGAATTGTATCTTGATGATACAGTTGATATTATCGAAGAAATGCCTGCAAATGTGGTAAAAAGAATTTTAAAACATTCTGCTGCAGATGTGAGAGAGAGCATTAATGAGATTTTAAAATATCCTAAAAATAGTGCAGGCTCTATGAT
>JAZNGS010000120.1:0-5697 GCA_045576555.1 Clostridia bacterium
AGGATTTTTCCTGTCAGGCTTTGATTTTGAGTTCATTGTTGATAAGATATACAGATATGTGGGAATTATCAGTATTTTTATGCTTTTGTTTATTGCCAAGGATTATTTGACAAAACAGATAAAAAAATGATTTATTGAGATATTTGGAGAAAAAACGAGAAAATAAGAGAATGTAAAGTATATTTTTAAATATTAAGTGTTTTTGATAATTGATTATGCACTTGAAATATGGTATCATATTCAAGTCGTCGGTTGAGACAGAAGATAGCGGGATGTAGCGCAGTTTGGTAGCGCATCTGGTTTGGGACCAGAGGGCCGCAGGTTCGAATCCTGTCATCCCGACCACTTCACTTGGGAGTTTAGCTCAGCTGGGAGAGCGTCTGCCTTACAAGCAGGATGTCACAGGTTCGAGCCCTGTAACTCCCACCACACAATTTAATATATGCTGGTGTAGCTCAATTGGTAGAGCAGCTGATTTGTAATCAGCAGGTCGCGGGTTCGAGTCCCATCACCAGCTCCATTAAGGGTAAGCAAAACTTACCCTTAATATTTGGGAGAGTTCCCGAGTGGCCAAAGGGGGCAGACTGTAAATCTGTTGCGCTTCGCTTCGATGGTTCGAATCCATCCTCTCCCACCAAAAAGACATCCATAGGATGTCTTTTTTTTATATCGAGATGGTGCTATTACTTTAAATTTTTTATTGCAATTTCTATGAGAATATTGTATAATTATTTGTGAAAATAACACATTAAGGAAGAAATAAAATGGGAGAAAAATCAGAATTTATAAAATATGCAAATTCCTTTCAGGCGATTGCAAAATTGCGCCTGGAAAGCATTGATAGATTGACAAATTTGCTTGGTAATCCACAAAACTCTTTAAAGTTCATACATATTGCAGGGACGAACGGAAAAGGCTCTGTGTGTGCTTTTTTACAAAATATTTTAACAGATGCAGGATATGTCATAGGTAAATATACATCGCCAAATATGTTGAGGGTAAATGAGAGAATTTGCGTTGACGGAGTTGAGATTTCTGATAATGATTTGGAACGCATTTTGGAGAGCGTTCAAAAAAAGGCAGAAATTGTGAAAGAGGAAACAGGGGAACTTCCGACCCAATTTGAAATATGGACAGCGGCAGCATTTTGCTATTTCAAAGAAAAAAACTGCGATTATGTTGTTTTGGAAACAGGCTTGGGTGGAACTCGAGATGCAACAAATATAATTAAAAATCCTGTTATGACCATAATCACTCAAATTGCAAAGGACCACACAGAATATTTGGGCGAAACACTTCCTGAAATTGCGTGTGAAAAAGCAGGAATAATCAAAGAAAGCATATATGGCGGTGCAACAATCACAGTGCCACAGGGTAGCGAAGTGATAGAAGTTTTAAAAAATAAGGCAATTGAGAATGAGAATGAGTTTATTGTTTCTCAAAATGCAGTCTTGCACGATTTTAATAAATATTATGAGGAATTTGATTATAAGAATTTCAAGGATTTAAAAATATCTTTGCTGGGTGCACATCAGGCACAAAATGCATCCCTTGCAATCGAGGCTTGCCTGTATCTCGGAATTGATGAAAAACACATCAGGTCAGGACTTTTTAAGGCGAAGAATGCAGGAAGATTGGATATAATAAAGGAAAAACCATTAACAATTTTTGATGGAGCTCATAATAAAAATGGAATGGCGTCATTATCAGACTTTTTAAAAAGATGTTTTCCTGATGAAGATATTTGCTTCATTATGGGATTTATGCGTGATAAGGATATTGACGGAGCATTGGAGGAGCTTTCTAAAAATGGATATGGTGAAAACAATGAAGTTTTTACTGTTCGTGTGAGTGACAATCCTCGCTCTGCAACCGCAGAAGAGCTGGCAGAGATTGTGTCAAAACACAATTTTAAAGCAATACCTTGCGACAACATAAAAATAGCCTGTGAGATGGCATCAGAACTTGATAAAATTGTTGTCATTTGCGGCTCGCTATATCTTTACAAAGATTACTTTACATTTTGCTGACAAACAAAGACGCAAGATTGACAATATTTTGATGAAATGGTAGAATAATCATACAAAATAACTATTAAAGGAGATAAAAATGTTCAAAGCAATTTTATCAAAATTTCACGATAATTCGGACAAAGAAATTGAAGAAACACACGAAGAAGAACATAACGCGGAGCTTGATTATCAAATAAGATTTGGTGTTGAACACGAAATTTTGCCTAACAGAATTAATAATGAGCCGATATATATTATCACATCTATAATTGCTGAAAAAGGTGCTTTTTTGAATAAATATTATCACACACTTTATTTTCAAAACAAAATCGTATCTCCTTATTCCATTGAGGAATTTATAGTGTCTGCACCATTTGCGCTTGCAGGTGTAAATGTGGTTAAGATTGAAATGCCACAAAAAAATTTAGCACCAAATTTGTGTGAGAGAGTGTATCTTGTTTATAACGAGAATTATACAAAACATCTTTATGTCACCGTTGAATACGGAAATAAAATGTGTATGTGGGTAGATGGTGAGTATGAACTTATCGGAGAAATTTCTGATAATGAGCTTCAAGTGCTTGAAGATGTCATAAAAGAAGAAGAAATTTTTGAGGGGAAATATTCTGATGTTTTAGAAACACTAATGAGTGAGGTGAAGCAGAAAGAGCCTCTCTTGACTGATAATGAGGAAATAATAAGACATTCCCAATTGTTTATACAGGCACTTATACAGGTACAGAAATTGAAAGACGAAAACAAGCGAGAAGAAGCATCAAGGCTTATAAAGGAGATTATAAAAAAAGAAAGTGCCAAATATGAAGACACTGATTTGATTGAATATCATAGCTTTAGAAACAGCTTTGAGGCGTTGTTGTATGCAAATCTTTATCACCCATATAATGCAGAAAAACAGGAAAAGAAACAAGGAGCTCCGACAATAGAGGACTTATCGAGTGCATATCTGGTATATGGGATTATGATGCTTGAGCAAAAGCAATATGACAAGGCTCTGGACATTTTGTGGGAGGGACACAGGGTAAACCCTGTTAATGTTCCGATTTTATTTGCGCTTGCGGATGCGTATAAGGGTAAAAAATATTTGAAATCATATTATTCAGTTATAAAAAATGCACATTCTTGTGCAGTAAGAAAGCAAGATATAGCAAGAATTTACAGATGCTATGCTTATTATTACACTCAAATAAAGGATTTTGACACAGCCATTTCGCTCGTGTATGCAGCAAAGTGTTTTGAAGCACAAGGCTTTACAAATGCATTAAGGGAGATTGAACAATTAGCCGGTAAAACATTTAAAGAGCCAACTGTTGAGGAATTAAAGGAAACTTTGAAACAAAAAAATATCCCCTGGGGTGCAAAAGAATTGACCTTGGGTGTGATAAGTCTTTTGGAAAAGCAATTTTTCCAAAGTCAAAACCAACATGGACTGAAAATGTGTGCAGAATTAAAAAAAGAAGTATCTTTTGAAAACTAAAATAGGAGATGAAATCTGTTTGCAGGGAATAATTTTTAAGGGAATTGGCGGTTTTTATTATATAAAGGCTGAAAATGGCTTGGTTTATGAATGTAAGGCAAGGGGAATTTTCAGGAAAGAAAAGATAAAACCAATGATTGGTGACAGGGTGAAAATTGAGATTATAGACGAGGCTCATGGGAATATTGAAAAGATAATGGATAGAAAATCCCAGCTTATAAGACCCCCTGTTTCAAATATTGACTTGCTTGTTGTCGTTGTTGCAACAACAAATCCAAACCCTGATTTTTATTTCCTTGATAAACTTTTGGTTATGGCAGAGGCAAGGGGAATAAGCCCTGCAATATGTATAAATAAGACTGATATATCTTCGGCTGATGAAATAAAAAAAATATATAAAAACACAAACTATCCGATTTTTGAGGCATCGGCAAAAAACAATATCTTATCTCCTGAATTATATGATTACTTGGAGGGTAAAACAACTGCGTTTGCAGGGCTTTCAGGAGTTGGAAAATCAAGTTTATTAAATCTTTTGGTTGATGATGAATTGGAAACAGGTGCGATAAGCGACAAAATTCAAAGAGGAAAACATACGACAAGACATGTTGAATTGTTTGAATTAAAAAACGGCGGATATGTTTTAGACACTCCCGGGTTTAGCTCATTTGAGGCTGAAATTATGACACCACAGGAACTTTGCGGATATTTTCCTGAAATGAGAGAATTTTTGAACGGTTGTCGTTTTAATGGGTGTGCCCATATAAATGAGCCTGATTGCGAGGTTAAAAATGCAGTCAGTAAGGGAGTTATATCCCAATCAAGATATGAGAGCTATTGTAAGATGTATGATGTTTTAAAACAGGTTAAACAATGGGAATTATAGAAAGGAATAAAATTATGATACTATCACCATCAATATTATCGGCAGATTTTTCTAAATTAGGAGAGTGCGTACAAAGAGTAGAAAAAGCAGGGGCAAAGTGGCTCCATATAGATGTTATGGACGGAATGTTTGTTCCGAATATCAGTTTTGGTGCGTGCGTTTATAAATCAATTCGAAAACTTTCAAACTTGTTTTTTGATGTTCACTTGATGATAGTGGATCCTGAAAGATACATAGATGATTTTGCAAAAGCAGGTGCGGACTCAATTACAATTCATGTTGAAGCAACAAAGGATGTAAAGGGGTGCATTGAGCTTATAAAATCACATAACTTAAAAGCAGGACTTGCCCTAAACCCTGTAACAGATATCAAGGAAATAATTGAGTATATTCCTTATGTTGATATGATTTTGGTTATGAGTGTTCACCCGGGTTATGGCGGACAGAAATATATTGAAGAGGTTAATGGCAAAATAACTGCATTACGAGAAATTGTTGGAGAGGATTTTGACATTGAGGTTGACGGAGGGATTAACCTTTCAAATATTAAAAAGGTCACAGAGCTTGGTGCAAATGTGATTGTTGCAGGCTCGGCAGTTTTTAATGATGATATTGAAAAATCCACAAAGGAACTAATCGAGGAGTGTGACGGATAATGCGCGCGGTAATTATCGGTAATGGTGCTATTGCAAACTACGATAAAATAAGACAGAAATTGAGAAATGATGACTATATAATCTGCGCTGACGGAGGATACAATCACGCAAAGCAATTAGGAGTCAGGCCATCGGTTGTTATCGGAGATATGGACTCAATTGGTGATAATGATTATGACGGAGAGATAATAAATTTGCCTGTCAGAAAAGATTTCACCGACTCGGAGGTCTGTGTGAAGTATATACTCCTAAAGCATTTTGACGAGGTTATGATGCTTGGTTTCACAGGCAAACGACAAGACCATGCAATCAGTAATATGCTTTTATTGAAGCAATTTGCAGATGCCGAAACCAAAGCATATATAGTTGATGAGCATAATGAAATTTATTGTGCAAATTCCGAAAACACCATATATGGAAAAAAGGGAGATATTATTTCGATAATTCCTATTATGGGAAATCTATCCGGTGTCACAACAAAAGGGCTTGGTTATCCTTTGAATGATGAAACACTTGTCTTTGGCGAAACCAGAGGCGTCAGCAATTTTATGACCTCTGATAAATGCACAATCACTATTCAATCAGGTTTTGGGTTTATTATAAAAGCAACAGATTAAAAAAGTCGATGTGAAATTCACATCGACTTTT
>JAZNGS010000121.1:0-2336 GCA_045576555.1 Clostridia bacterium
CTTGTGATTGAGTAATTTTTCAAGATCAACTTCTTCAACTTCTTCGCCTGCTAATGCTTTAATGTTAGCGATAATCTGTTCTTTATCTGCCGACAAGTGATAGATAGCTGAAGGCTTGCTGTAATCAGCAGCGCCGAGTTCCAACATTTGTGATGTCATTTCATCATCAGTTGTATATAAGCTTATAAAATCTTTGTCGGATGCAAGCTTTCCTGATTCTTCGATAAGTTTGATAGCTTCATCTACATAGAAATCATTAACCTTTGTTGTGTTCTTTTTCACTTCAACATAGAAGTTATCATAATCTTCCTGTTCTATAACATTTACATTATCGCCAACGATAATTGATGTAGGACCATCTGCACCACCGATTATTCCGATGCTTGTATTTTCATCAAGCAGTCCGGAAGCTCCTGCACTTTCAAGAACTCTGACAAGAGTTACGATTGCTTGCTCTGTTGTGTATGTGTCTTTTGGAGCGAAATTGTTATTACCAATACCTCTCATAAATCCTAAATTGCTGATTGTCTGAATAGAATCAGATGCCCATTCGGAAACTTCGTTTATATCATCATACTCAAACCACATTTCTGTTGCTGCCATTGGCATTACCTTGTTTATCATACGGATGATGATAGTTGCAGCTTCTTCACGGGTTAGATAATCGTTTGGTGCAAGAGAGGTTTCGCTTTTTCCGTTAATAATTCCTAAACCACTCAAAACAAGCATTTTACGATTGGTTGTATCTGTGAAATTCTGAGGGTGTGATGCTGATATTTCTTTTTTAATTACAACAATCAAATTATATATCATTTCACAAAACTCTTCACGGGTAATGGAATTTCTGTACTGATAATCTGGTCTATCAATAATTCCCATTAAATAGGCAAAATCAACATCTTTTGCCGCCCATTCGCTCGGGAGCGGATTTGTTAATCCTATCTCCTCCCAAGTTTCATACCTTGGAATATCTGCTTCCATATTTTCTTCTAATACACCATCGGCAGGTCTGCCGGAACTTTGAGTATCTTCTATTGTAACAATCGAACTGTATGTTGTACTGTTACCATCATCGTTATTGAATCCGCTATTTAATTCATATTTTTCAATTAGTTTTAGAATCGTTCCATCTTTTTTTAGTGATAAGATAGCATTGTCAACAAGCATATACTTTGAATAAAACGGATCACCCGAAGCCTCTATCAGTCTTGCCTTATTTATCGAATTAAGTGGAAATACTATTCCATATTTTTCGATACTTTCTTCTCCGTTATATGTAACTTTCGCCTCTAAATATGGTCTTGTAAAATCAATCACTTCAGCTCGTTGTTCTGTAATGGTAATACCCGATATAGCACAATCAACCTCACCATTTACAACAGCCGGAATGAGCTTGTCAAAAGACATATTAACAAATTCGACACCATAGCCAATTCTTGCGGCTATGTAATTCATTAAGTCAACATCAAAGCCAAGCATTTTGTCATTTTCTATATATTCAAAGGGTGGAAATTCCGCATTGACACCGACTTTAATAATCCCCTCAACTTCTCTTGCTCCCGAAGTTGTAGTTTCTTCTGCAAATGCTACTGCAGTCATTGAAAACAGCATTGTGATTGATAAAATGATTGATAATATTCTTTTCATTGCGTGTTCCTCCTAATTGCTGAGCAGAATTATTTCATATTCCTTTTCAGGTATTTCCACACGACCTACATAACCGTTTCCATACACTTTTGGTTCCGTTCTGTCCTGTGGAATGATAATGATGTGATTTTTCTTTGGCTGACCAAAATCGAACTCCCATTTTTCGCCTCTGTAAACACCATCATGGAATTCTAAGTCTCTTGCATACACCACCGCTGATATGGTAATCAATGTGATGATTGTCAGTATTATAGCAATGAGTTTTTTCATCATTCCGACCTCCTTATTCTGCAAAAGTAAATGTTCCTGCTATGCTTGATAATTCTTTTTGTAAATCTTCACTTGTGTTTTCCGGGAATTCCCAAGAAACGATATATACTGTTTCACCTGACGCGTGGAGATTAAACCATAGTGTATCTCCGTCAAGCTCTTGTCCACAAAGAGAATATCCTGTCATGTCCTCGAATATATAATCTTCGTTATCTCCCAGGAATTTACCTCTTGCAGTTATTTCGTCCGTATTCCTATATGTTGTAACTTTGATTTCAACATCATCTTTTTTAGTGTATTCCCATTTTTCTTCTAAAGCACCATCGTCATAGTCTTTTTCATAACGATAATCTTTTGACGGAATGGTAATAGTATAACCTTCGCCTTTGTGCGATTCATTTTTACCACCGACAGTAGTA
>JAZNGS010000122.1:0-2106 GCA_045576555.1 Clostridia bacterium
CTAGGCAAAACTAAATACAAGAATAAGACCTTGAGATTTACTAAAAATCTTGAGGTCTTTTTATATTAAAAACATAGATAAAACCTTATAAAAACAAGCTAATAAAATAATGATTTTATTAGGTGGAGGGAGACTTGATTACAGAATGGGCAATTTTGCCTTTTTCCTCATTTTTGAGGATATTCGCATTTGCCCTCTGACATCTACTAAAAAGGTTGGCCACAAAATCGGTCAACTCTTTATTTATTATTGACTTTTTTCTTCTTATATAATATAATAAGCTATATGAATTTCAAGCAAAAGAAGGGATAGAAATGAAAAAAACGACAACGAAAAACATTGTACTTTCTTCAATTATGGCAGCACTTGTGTTTGTCGCAACTTACATAATAAAAATACCTTTTTCATCACAAGGATATTTTAATATCGGTGATTGTGTTGTGTTATTGTGCGGTTGGCTCTTGTCGCCATATTATGCCTTTATGTCCGCAGCCATCGGTTCTTGTTTGGCAGATGTTTTTTCAGGGTATGTCATATATGCAATTCCGACTTTTATAATCAAGGGACTTATGGCTGTTTCAGCTTATTACATTTATAAAGCTCTTTCTCACAGATTAAACACAATCATATCGCGTGTCATAAGCGGAATTGTGGCTGAAATAGTTATGATAGCAGGATATTTCATTTACGAAATTTTCATATATGGAATTTTTTCGGCTTTATTAAATATTGGAGGAAGCGCTCTTCAAGGAATAGTGGGACTTATACTTGGTATTGTTTTAATTAATATTTTTAAAAGAAATAAATTTATACAATAATTATTAAAAGGAGTACATTATATGCCTGAAAATATAACCCATAAGCAGCTTTTGGATATTGCAACAAGCATAGGCTATTACATATTAAAATATGGCGGCGAGATAAATCGTGTTGAAGACACAGTGCAAAGAATTGGACTTTCATACAACATGGATGCAGTCCATGTTTTTGCAATTTCATCATCAATAGTTGTGACAATGGTTAAAGACGGGAATGCCATTTCACAAACAAGAAGAGTGCATAAACTCGAAACAAATCTTGACCGCGTGGAACAATATAACGCACTTTCAAGAGAGATTTGCGAAACACAGCTTCCCTATGATGTTCTTTTAGATAGAATAAAAAAAATAGAATCCAGCATCGCTTATCCATTCTGGGTTTCATTTTTAGCATATGCACTTGTGGGCGGCGCATTTGCCATTTTTTTTGGCGGCGGAATTGCCGAAAGCATTGTGGGATTTGTTGTGGGATTTATCCTTCGATTTGTTATGTTGGCAACAGATAAATTCCAAGCTAACCCTTTCTTTGCAAATGCTGCAGGAGCAACTGCAACAGTTATTCTTACCAAGTTGGCGTCATTCATATTCCCGAATTTGAATGTTCAAACATCAACTATTGCTGTTTTGATGTTGTTGGTCCCGGGTGTACTTTTAACAAATTGTATAAGAGACTTTGTTGCTACTGATTATACTGCAGGACTATCTAAAATAGTTGAATCAATATTTATCGCAGCAGCAATTGCACTTGGTGTTGGCGTGTCAATTTTGTGGAGGTGACAAGTATGCTTATAGATATTATTTCTGCATTTTTTGCAACAATGGGCTTTGCTCTTTTATATAATGTACGGAAAAAAAATCTGATTGTCGCATCCTTGTGCGGAGCATTTTCTTGGATGGTTTATCTGATTGCAGACGGAATTATTAATTCTTTAGTTATTCCATATTTCATATCAGGAATTGCAATAGCCCTTTATTCCGAACTCGCAGCCCCAATTTTGCGAGCACCTGTCACCGTCTTTTTAATTCCCGGAATTATCCCACTTGTGCCAGGATTAACAATTTATAGAACTATGGAGGCTTGTCTTTTCGGAGATATTCAAGGCTTTGCGGAAGGCTTGGTAAACACACTTAAAATTGGTGGTTCAATATCTATTGGATTAATTTTGATATCTTCTTTCTTCAGAATTTTTCGAGCAAGCTTATATGCACTAAATAAAATACACAAATAAAAAAATGGGTATTAACCCATTTTTTTATTTTATTTCTTCAAAATCAGCCACTCCGTGTT